>JARRMH010000199.1:0-5156 GCA_037386205.1 Woeseiaceae bacterium
CTGGTCGAACTGATGGTCGCGCTCGCCATCGGGTCGTTCCTGATCATCGGCGCGGTGCAGATCTACAACCAGAGCCGGCAGTCGTTCGTCGTCAACGAATCGATCGCGCGGGTCCAGGAAACGGCCCAGTTCGCCATGGACACGATCGAGGCCGACCTGCGCATGGCCAGCAACTGGGGCCAGAACAGCCGCGGCCTGGCCGTAGAGGGCCGCTCCGTCGTCGGCGACCCCAATCCGACCAACCTCACGGTGCCCACGCCCACCTGCGGCGATGCCTGGGCGTTCGATCTCGCCAAAGCAATCGACGGCAGTGACAACAACTACACGTTGCCCTGTGCCGCGAACGGCGGGTCGGTCGCAAACTCCGACGTGATCACCGTGCGTCGCACGACGGTACAGCCCGTGCCCTTCGAGGCCGGCCGGCTGCAGGTGCAGTCGACCCGCATCCAGGGCGCGTTGTTCGAGGACGGCAATATCCCCGGCGGTTTCCAGCCCGCGGATTCGTTTACGCACAACCTGATCGTCAACAGCTATTACGTCGCACCGACCTCGCAGCTCATGCCGGGTGTGCCGACGCTGCGGCGCAAGACACTGACCACGCGAAACGGGGGACCGTTTATCGAGGACCAGGAAGTCGCACCGGGGGTCGAAAACATCCAGCTGCAGCTCGGTATTGACGTCAACGAGGACAACACCGTGGATCGCTACGTCAATCCTGGCGACCCGATCTACGATCCGGCAGCCGCCGGCTACGTACCCGGCGCGCGCGTGCTGACGGCCCGTGTCTGGCTGGTCGTACGTGGCGTGACGACCGAATTCGGACTGCGGGACGCACGCAACTATGCGCCCGGCAACGTCAACCTCGGGCAAATGAACGACAGCTTCCGACGCCTGCAGGTATCGAAGACCATCCTCCTGCGTAACGCCAGGACCTGATTGAGAACAGAACCATGACTGCTATGCACAAGCCCTTCACCTATCAAGGAAGACAGCGCGGCGCCGCACTCGTCGTCGGCCTGCTGCTGCTCGTCGTCGTGACGGTACTCGCGATTTCGGGCATGACCACGGCCACGACCGAACTCGCCATGGCGCGTAACGACCAGGCCTACGAGGACGCGTTTCAGCTGGCCGAGCGCGGTCTCGAGTCCGCACTCGCACAGGGCGGATTCAACACGGCCGGGATGGCGCCGCTGACGCAAAACGTAACGCCGACCAAGGCTTACACAGCAACGATCCAGTACCAGATGGCCACGCTGGTGCCCGATGCAGCGTTCAGCCTCGGCGTCGGATCGGGTATTTCGGCCTACCATTTTCTCGCCACCTCGCAGGCGGAATTCCGCCGCGTGGCCGGCAGCGAGACCGACAGGGACGCGGAAGCGGTCCATACACAAGCCTTTTATATCGTCGGCCCGGATTCGTCGACGCTGTGAGCGGTAGCAAGGAACGGAGTAGTGACATGAAACTGAGACTATTTATCGCCGCACTGACACTCGGCCTCGCGCTGCCGGTTGCCGCCGATTTCGTGACGATTCAACAGGCTTACGAGGTCGCCCTGAGCGACGTGCGCCTGCCGCAGTCCGAAAGCGGAACGATTGCCTACAAGACCTGCGCGACCTGCAGCTACGAGACCCGGCAAATCGACGCCAGCACGCGTTGGCTTATCGATGGCAAAGCCGTGCCGCTCAAGACGTTTCGCGAGGCCGTACGGCGTGTGACCGAGCCCGGCAAGGAAGCCGTCACGGTCCTGCACCACCTGGAAACGAACCGGGTCACTCAAGTCTCGGTATATCTGTAAGGGAAGCATCATGAACACGCGATTCAAGAACACGACAGGGACGGTCCTCGGCTTGCTGCTCACGCTTCTCGCAGGGGCGCCGGCTCTGGCGGACGACACTGAGCTGCTGCTCGTTGATCCGAACAACGTGACCCCCAAGCCGAACATCATGTTCATCATCGACTCCTCGGGCTCGATGACGACCCAGGAGGAGACGTCCGAGCCCTACGACGCTGCCGCGGCTTACGCAGGCACCTGTGACCCGAACATGCTGTACTGGAACGAAGTCGACAGCGTACCGACTTGCGAGGCGAGCAACACGCAAATGATTGCCAAGAGCTCGTTCCTGTGCGAAAAGGCGGCCAAGCAGCTGGAAGGTATCGGCGTCTACGCCGACACGATGGTGCAATACCGCACCGGGTCGTCGGGCTTTTTCAGCATCTTCCTCGGCCTTGACCAGCCGCGCTGGCAGAAGCTCGAGCCCGGCAACACGACGGCACCGGTCGAGTGCAAAAAGGACCGGGGCAAGCATTCCGGCGACGTGTTCACCGATTCCGACGGCGACGGCGTTGACGACGACAACTTCGGCGACGGCGGCCTGTTTCCGCAGGCCGGTGGCGGCGTCGAACCCTACACAGCAAACGCAAGCAACGAAATCAGCTGGCGCAGCTGGCCGACCAACCAGTCGGTAACCGTCTATGACGGCAATTACCTGAACTACCGCGAATCGCCGGTAACCATCGACGAGTCGCGTATCGGCATTGTGCAAACGACCGCGGGCATCATCCTCAACTCGATCGAGGGCGTGAACGTCGGCATCATGCGCTTCAACAACGAGCGTGGCGGCCCGGTCATTCAGGAGATGACGGATCTCGACACCAATCGCACGGCGATTATTGACGCGATCAACAGCATCGTCGCCGACGGCTTTACGCCGGTCGCGGAAGCCTCCTACGAGTCCGCGCTGTACTGGAGCGGCCTGCCCGCCTGGTTCGGCGAAGAGGTCAACGAGCACACGACGGCGCCGGGCGCCCTTGCCTCGACCAATCCCGAAGTCTATCAGCAGCCGGCGTTCGATCCGTGCGCCAAGAATTACAACGTCATCCTGACGGACGGCGCGCCGACGCGGGACGTAGAGGCCGCCGGGCTCGTCGACACCCTGCCGGGCTGGTTCCAGACGCTCGGTCATACGGGTTGCATCGGCACGGGCGACGGCGACTGTCTCGACGACATCGCGGAATACCTCTACAACCAGGATATCGCGCCCAACCAACCGGGACTTCAGAACGTCACGACGCACACGATCGGATTCGCACTCGACTTGCCGATCCTGCAGGCTGCAGCGGCTGCCGGTGGCGGTGAATACTTCCAGGCAGACGACATCGAGTCGTTGTCACTGGCACTGATGCGGATCTTCACGAACATCAATGAAGACTCGCTTTCCTTCGCCGCCCCGGCGGTAGCGGTCAACTCGTTCAACCGCACGCAGAACTTCAACGACCTGTACCTGACGACATTCCAGGCCAGCGAGAAAACCCACTGGCCGGGCAACCTGAAGAAGTACCGGATCGCGGACGGGCAAATCGTTGACGTGAACGGAGTCGCAGCCGTCGATCCGACGACAGGTTTCTTCCGGCAGAATGCCCAGAGCTACTGGTCGGTCGACGCGGACGGCAACGAGGTAATTGCCGGTGGCGCTGCGAACGCGTTGCCGGATCCGGCGGTTCGCAACGTGTACACGAACATTACGGCCAACACCGACCTGACGGCGGCCACGAATGCATTGGTGACGTCGAATGCCGATACCTTCGACTTCGCCGATCTCGGCCTCACCGGTTCCCCCAACGAGCCGACCAAGGAGCAGGTAATCGACTTCGCTCGCGGTGTGGACGTCACGGACGAGGACAACGACCCGACGACGACAGTACGCAACGTCATGGGCGACCCGCTGCATTCGCAGCCTGCTGCCGTAGTCTACGGAGGCGACGCACAGAATCCCGAAGTCGTCGTCTACACGGCGACCAACGACGGCTATGTGCATGCGATCGACGGCGCGACCGGGGAGGAACTCTGGGCGTTCGTGCCGATGGAACACCTGATGAACCTGACCAAGCTGTTCTTCAACCCCGAATCGGCCTACAAGAACTACGGCGTGGACGGCGACATCGTCCCCGTGGTCAAGGACGTGGACAACGATGGCGTGATCGAATCGGCGGATGGGGACTTCGTCATTATCATCTTCGGCATGCGTCGCGGAGGCGACTCCTATTACGCGCTCGACGTAACCAACAAGAACTCGCCGAGCATCAAGTGGCGCATCAGTTCGCCGGAGATGGGACAGAGCTGGTCCGCCCCGACCGTGGCTCGCATTGCCATGGACGACAATCGACTCAATGCGGACGAGGCGGTCGTCATCATTGGCGGCGGCTACGACACCGTGCACGACACGATCGGCCACCCGGCATCGGCTGACGGCGAAGGCGCCGGTATCTATTTCCTCGACCTGCATTCCGGGGAAGTGCTCTGGCGCGCTGCGGCCGACGGCGGTGCGGACCTCATTCTCCCCACCATGACGAGGGCCATTCCGAACCAGGTGCGCGTCGTCGATTTCAACGGCGACAGCTATGCCGACCGGATGTACGCCTCCGATCTCGGCGGCCAGATCTGGCGTTTCGATATCTTCAACGGCAATGCACCGAACGGAATCGGACCGGATGCGCTGGTGACGGGGGGCGTGATCGCGCAACTCGGCGCTGAAGGCCTGGGTAACCCGACAGATGTCGACACGCGACGCTTCTACAACGCGCCCGATGTCGCCATTTTCAACGACAACCTGCAGAACCGGCGCTTCCTGGCGATCAATATCGGTTCGGGTTACCGCGCGCATCCGCTCGATAACACGAACGCGGATCGCTTCTATTCGATTCGCGATGCCGACATCTTCAACAGGTTGAGCCAGAGTGAGTACGACAACTACAGCATCGTGACGGACAGCAGCCTGACCGAAGTCAGTGGTACCGTGGGCACCGTAATCGGGCCCAACGATCGCGGCTGGAAGCTGACGCTGCCGGCGGACCAGAAGGTCCTGGCTACGTCGACGACGTTCAACAACGAAGTCTTCTTCGTTGCGTTCTCGCCCGATGAAGCCGCCGCATCGACCTGCTCTGCCGGCCGCGGACGAAACTACCTGTACCGCGTCGCCATCGCGAACGGTGATCCGATTGCCGACCTCGACAACGTCGTGCCGGGAATGGAAGACCAATTGCGCGTGCAGGACCTGGCACAGGGCGGTATCGCGCCATCGCCGCGATTCCTGTTCCCGAGCCCCGATGACGCCAACTGCGCGGGCGCGGACTGCAATCCGCCTCCGCTCGGCTGTATC
>JARRMH010000200.1:0-5123 GCA_037386205.1 Woeseiaceae bacterium
GGCCCTCGTGCATCGGCCCGTATTCCTGTCGTTCGCATTACTGGGTCTCGGACTTGCCGCCAAGCGCATCGGGCTCCCCGAGACACCAGAGTACGTGACACTGGGGCTGTTGAAGACGATTGCGATATTCGTCTGGTTTCGTGCGCTCAGCAAACTGACCACCCTCGTCGTGGAATCCTTGCAGCGATCGGCCACCAGCAAGATCGCGCAAAGCGGCATGCTGACGCTGATCCACAACGTCCTCAAGATCCTGCTTGTCGCCGTCGCCGTCTATTTCATATTCCTCGCCTGGAAGATCGACGTCACGGCATGGCTGGCCTCGGCAGGTATCGTCGGCCTCGCGCTGAGTTTCGCCGCCAAGGACACGCTGTCGAACCTGTTCGCCGGCGTATCGATTATCATGGATGCGCCATACAAGCGTGGCGACTTCATCATCCTGGATTCCGGCGAGCGCGGTGTGGTCACCGATATCGGGCTGCGAAGCACCCGCATCCTGACACGCGACGACATCGAGATCACTGTGCCGAACGGGATCATCGGCAACAGCACGATCGTCAATGAAGCGGGTGGGCCGTCCACGCAGCATCGCATTCGGGTCAAGGTCGGCACCGCCTACGGCAGCGACGTGGACAAGGTCCTGGCAACACTCGAGGCGGTAGCCGAGGCAAATGCCGATATCGTGTCGAGCCCGGCGCCGCGGGCTCGGTTTCGCAATTTCGGCGACTCCAGCCTCGATTTCGAAGTCATGGGCTGGATTGCGAATCCTGCCGATCGCGGGCGTGTCCAGCACGAACTCAATTGTGGAATCTACAAGGCCTTCATCGAGGCAGGCATAGAAATCCCGTTCCCGCAGCGCGACCTGCACGTTCGCAGCATGCCGGCGCGGGAAGACTAGGAGCCGTTATTGGGTTCGTCTTCTGCGTCTTCGTCGGGGGCCTGCTCGGCAACCGGCGCGTTACTCGCGGTACCGGCAGGGAGGGCCTCGCCCTCTGTCGTCGCCGGAGCAGACACTGATTCCTCGGCCCTGGGGATCACGGCCAGCGGCAAATTGCCCTCCGCAAGCGCCTCGTCGTCACCGTCGTTGGTGGGTGGCGCCACGCCGAATTGCGCGAGGTACTCGGCTTCCTTGCGCCGCTCCAACGCGGCCGCAGCGCGCCTGCGCGCCTCGGCCTGAGCCTCGAGCGTACGCCGCAGTGCACGCCGCTTGGCCTCGGACCGGGCCTCGAGTTCAGCGCGCCGAACCCTCTCTTCCTTTGCCTGGATGCGCCTGACCGCCTCGCGGGCATTGACGCAGGTCGGGTCGTAACGCGATTCGGCACGGTCGCGTGAGCAGCGCACCATCGCCGCTTCCAGTAACAGGGGGTTGTCGACGAATTCGCTCACGCTGCGCAGCGGCGGTTCATCTTTAGCACAGGCCACCAGTAACAGGCTTGCGATCAGCAATGTCGTCGGGCGCTTCGTCATTCACATGAACTCATTTGGACAAACAGGAGCAGACGGCAGCAAATTCAGTCACCTGCGAGGCGGATTTTAACAATAATGTCAAATTCGCCGAGCGGTCGTAGTTCGCACTTTTTGCATGTCGCGGCAGGCAATCACGGTATAGTGCCGGCTGATTCGCCGATGGAACGAGACGCTTGTCCGGATCAAACCAGTTTTCCCTGCTTGGTCAGCGACGCTTTGCGCCGTTCTTCGCAACCCAGTTCCTGGGCGCGCTCAACGACAACATTTTCCGCAACGGGCTGGTGATCCTGATCACGTTCCAGGGCGTCGTTGTGGCCGGCATGAACCACGTGCAGCTGGCCAACGTCGCGGCAGGCCTGTTCATCCTGCCGTTCTTCCTGTTTTCCGCTATCGCAGGCCAACTCGCGGACAAGCACGAGAAATCGATGCTGATTCGGCGGATCAAGCTGTTCGAAATTACCCTGATGATCCTGGCCTGCACGGCCCTCGTCAGCGGGAGTTACACGCTGCTGCTGCTCGTCCTGTTCCTGATGGGACTGCAGTCCACCCTCTTCGGACCGGTCAAGTACTCCTTCCTGCCACAACAACTGGCTGACGAAGAACTGGTCGGCGGCAACGCCCTGGTCGAGTCGGGTACGTTCGTTGCCATCATTATCGGCCTGATCGTCGGTGGTATCGTCGTCGGCGACGTGCTCGCCCCGGCCCTGTCGATCGACAAACGGACGCTGCTGGGTGCCTGCCTGATCGCAGTCGCCCTGGTCGGCTATCTCGCGAGCCGGCAAATCCCACGCACCCCGGCAGCAGACCCGAATTTGCAGATCAACTGGAATGCCTGGCGAGAAACCTGGCACATCGTCGGTTTTGCCCGCGAGAAGCGCAGCGTCTTCCTGTCGATCCTCGGTATCTCATGGTTCTGGTTTTTCGGTTCGGCGATGACGATCCAGATCCCCGCTTACACGTTCGACGTGCTGCGCGGCACGGAATCCATCACCACGTTCCTGCTGGCGGCCTTCGCCATCGGCGTCGGCATCGGATCGTTGCTCTGCGAGCGGCTGTCGGGACATCGGATCGAGCTTGGCCTCGTTCCCTTCGGCGCCATCGGCCTCAGCGTGTTCGCCATCGATCTGTATTTCGCGCATCCGCAGGTCGCCGCCGCACCCGCGACAACCATCGCTGAGTTTCTCGCGCGTCCGGGCGGACTGCGCGTCTGGATCGACCTCGCATTGATCGGTGCATTCGGCGGGTTTTACAGCGTTCCCCTGTATGCCCTGATCCAGACGCGGTCGAACCCGCGTCATCTGTCGCGCATCGTCGCGGCGAACAACATTCTCAACGCCCTGCTCATGGTTCTTGCGTCCGTGACCGCGGTCGTGCTCCTCAGCGCGGGGCTGTCGATACCGCAGTTGTTCCTGGTGATCGCCATTCTCAATGCGCTCGTCGCGATCTACATATTCTCGTTGCTACCCGAATTCCTGATGCGCTTTCTTGCCTGGATCATCATCAGCGTGATTTATCGCCCGCAGCCGACCGGTGTCGAGAATATTCCCGATACCGGACCTGCCGTCGTCGTGTGCAACCACGTGAGCTACGTGGATCCGATCATACTTAGCGGCTCAATCCGGCGGCCGATGCGTTTCGTCATGTACTACAAGATCTTCCAGATGCCGCTGCTCAACTTCATTTTCAAGAACATGAAGGCGATCCCTATCGCCAGTGCCCGCGAAGACCGGGAAGTGATGGACCAGGCCTTCGCAGCTGTGGACGCCGAACTGGCAGCAGGCAATATCGTGTGCATCTTCCCCGAAGGCGCGCTGACGCGTGATGGCGAAATCGCCCGCTTTCGTCCCGGCATCGAGAAAATCGTCGAGCGCCGCCCGGTGCCGGTCATCCCGGTTGCGCTCGGTCGCTTGTGGGGAAGCTGGTTCAGCCGCCGCCGCGATGGAGGACTGCGCAAGATTCCGGGCCGCTTATTTGCGCGCATTCCGGTCACCATCGGCAAGGCCGTGCCGCCATCCGACGTTACGGCAGCCAGACTCGAACTGCTGGTCCGCACCCTGCGCGGCGACCAACGCTAATCGATAAACGAAACCACCCCCGAATAGGCAAGCCGCGCGCGCCACTCGTCCAGCAATTCTTCCCGATTGCCAAACAGGCCCGGTTGGGAGGAACCGGGGAAAGCGAGTTCGACCAGCTCAACGACGCCGTTGCGCTCCGCAGGCAGGTAGGCGCGCCTCGCTGTGTCACCCGTACCGAACACGATACCCGCCCCCTGAAGTGGCATCGGCGCGAATACGCTGTCGTTCCAGTGCAGTCCATTGGCCGAGAGACTCACACGGTGAACCCACCGCGCCGTGCGAAACATAGCGCGGGAATTGCTGGATCCGAACGCGATTTCCTCGACCGGACGCGGCAACTCGAGTGTCTGCTCGCCGATATTCCCCTCGGCAAGGTTGAACAGGCTGCCGAGACCCGCATCGTCGACCAGCACCAGGAAGTTTCCGCGCGGCGAGGCGGCCAGTCGACGTATCGCATTCGGGCCGCGCCAGAGCTGGCGGACCGTCCACACGCCATCGGATGCTTTCTTCACCTGGCGGAGAACGCCGTGCTCGCTGCCGATATAAAGCGTGCCGTCGGCAGCAAAAGCCTGGCTGCGGTGCAGTGTGCCCAGGTCGAAATCCGCAACCGTTGCGCCGTCGCCGACATTCAGCAGCGACAGCACGCTGCCCCTGAGTACCGCGAGGACGGACCCGTCCGGGGAGAACGCCATGTCTGCGACGGCATCGCCCTCGAGACGAGCAGCCCACGGGTAAGGCTGCCCGTCACTGGTATTCCAGACCCTGATGCTGTTATCGGCCGCGGCGCTGGCGACGAGTGAGCCCGTCTCGTCGGTCGCAAGCTGCACGACCTTCGCCGTGTGCCCGAAGTAGCTCAGTTCATCGCTGCGCAATTCGATTTCGGCGGCACCCGCTCCTGCCGGGAAAACATGGACGTGCCCCTCCGGGTCGCCGATGACGATGCCACTGGCGCCGGGCAGCGCCAGCGTTACCTGGTCGGCCGCGGGCAACCAGAAGGCGTGGTTCGCCGCGGCAGCCTCGCCATTTCCAAACTGCGGGATGTCGGTCGTGCGCCAGAACCGGGATACGCCTTGCGGACTGCCGGCGAAGATCATCTTTTCATCCATGCTGAAGGCCAGCATGCCGCCCGGCCCCGCCGGGCCGCCAACGCTGATCGGGGGGCCCGCCAGTCGTCCATCGGCCGTACTGTACAACCGGAAGCCCGATGCGGGCCGTCCGGCAAGCACGCGCGCGCCGGAGGGCGAAAAGACGATCTGCCAATTGCCGTCGACAAACGTCTCGAGCAGCGGTTGGCGCGGACGCGCGACGTTCCAGAGCGTTACGCCGGCCCTGCCGTGGACGATACCGACAGCCTCACCGCCGGCCGCGAGATGAATCTCGCTCGGTTGCATGGGCAAATCGATCTGCGCCACCAGGTCGCCGCTGGTGAAATCCCAGATACGCACCGCGCGGTCGTAGTCCGCGACCGCTACGCGTGAACCGGTCGGATCCACGGCAACGAGCGCCGGCAAACCGGCAATCACGAGCTCGGCCTCGATCTCCGCTGTTTCGAGAGACCAGAGCTCGAGCCGCGTATCCGTATCG
>JARRMH010000201.1:0-17941 GCA_037386205.1 Woeseiaceae bacterium
ATGGCCGCAGCCTGATCGAGGACGCTGACGACGAGCGGCTTGCCGCCCAGGGCCAACCGGCCCTTCTCGGCATCAACGTCGTCCACCGCGAGTGTGGTCGTCGCAACGCCGGCGTCGCAAGTCGTGTTGTCGACCGTGAGGTCCACGCTGACGGGCTGGCCGGGCGCGCTGGTCGACATGCCGATGATAAAGTCGTCGCCCTGGGCATAGCTGCGATACATGCTGAGGTCGCCTTCCCCGGCGAAGAACACCGGTGCGCCTTCTGCGACGGTTTCGTTGCACGGATCGACGCCAACGCCATCGTAGGAGGCTTGCCAGGTGATGGCGAGATTGGTGCCGTCATCCACGATACCGGTGATCTCCCACGCAAACAGCTGACCCTCGACGACAGACGTATCGAGGCCGCCAAAGATGATGCCACCGCGCTCGGTCTCGAGGCCGTTGTGGAATTCGGCCACGGTCGCCGGTGCGACGCCGCCATTTTCAGGCGTATCGTGACACACCGTGCAGTCGGCCGTTTCGGGATCGGCAATCGTCAGGTGGAACCCCAGGTTCGCGTCTTCGAAATCCCAGTAATCCATCGAACCGTGACAGGTGAAGCACCCCGCGCCGGAGACCGGCATCGCATTGACAGCTGCCAGTTGCGACTCTTCCGTATGGCAGACGCTGCAGTTGGTCATGTACGTCGGGTAGGTGATGTGCTCTACCTCGCCGTCGCGGCCGACCCAGAGACTGCTGTGGAACTGGTGGGTTGCGTCGCCAAGCGTCAGGGCTTCGGTGCCATGGCATGTCAGGCACGGCTCACCGCCGTCCTCGGCCTGGAAATAGCCGCCATGGACGCCGATGCCTTCCGGACCGTGGCATGCCGTGCACGCCTCGGCGGTGACCGCAACAGGCGCATCGAACGGAGAGGCCGGATAGTCCTGATAGAAATAGACACGCGTCTCTCTGTCATCGCCAGCCGCGACCCGGAACAGGTAGCGATTGTCGCCTGCCACCAGATTGCCGTCGGGGATGGTGAAGCTGTAGCTTCCGTCGCCGTTGTCGGTCAGGGCGGACAGGGTGTCGACGATTGTCGTCCGCGTCATCCCGTCGGTCCGATAACCGCGCTGGATCGTGTCGTAACCCGCGGTCGCCATGCCGTCACGCGCGAGGGCGAAGGTGACCTGGAGGTCGTCGCCGCTGGGCGCTATGGTGACGTCGCTTACTGCCTCGATCGGATCCAGCGCGTGAGCGGCCGGAGCAGAGGCAAACGAGCCGTCGCTGTGGCATACGTCGCAGCTTTCGAGAGGTGTCACGGCGGCTCCGGGGCCAACCGGACCCACAGGGCCAACTGGTCCTACCGGGCCGACCGGGCCGATCTCGCCATCAGCGCCGTCGTCACCCTCACAGCCGCCCATCGCGAACGCGAGGGCGCATACCATGAAGATAGACCAGGCCCATCTAAAGGATTTCTGGAACTGGTTCATTGAGGTACTCCCCTATTGGATTGGATTTAGTAGCCCGGTCGCGGCCGCGCAGATTGGGGAACGGTCGTCCGGAACACGACAGAGGATAAGAATTGAGCGCATTCGAAACACTGACAATTGTCAGTTTCGGACGGTGGAATACACGTATGGCGGGCATTTGCGACTGCGGCTTGTGCCTACGAGTTCCCTTGCGGTCGCGCTGAAACTGACCAATATCAATTTCGGCTACGTACAAACCGATGGGCAATTACGAATATCCGGATCGTCTGGCACGCCTGCGAATGCTATACAGGTAGCCTGGATTGGGGAGAACAAAAACAATGACTTGTGGCAATAACACCTGCCCATTTCACGAGGTGAAGGCTGCCGCCAACGGACACAACGGCTCCAGCTTTGCCTGTCACGTTGCGGACACCGTCAAACAGGTGCGTTTCGAGGCCGGCGACGTGTTGTTCGCCCAGGGCGAACGCTCGTCGAGCCTGTATTCCCTGTCCCAGGGAATCGTCAAGATCACCTGCCACACGACGGGCGGCCGCGAGCAGATCGTGGGCATCGCCAGTCCGGGAAAGCTGCTGGTCGGCCTGCAGTCGATCGAGACCGACCGCTACCAGTACACCGCGGTCGCCGAAACCGACGTGGTCGCGTGCAAGATTCGCCATCGCGGGCTCCTCGAGGAAGCAGCGAACAACAGCGACATTGCGCTGCGACTCCTGAAAGCACTCAACGCCCAGCTCGCGCACAGCCGCGAACTGATGCGGGTTATGGGACACAAGTGTGCAGCGGCGAAGATCGCGTCGTTCATCTCCCTGATCATTCCGGAGTCGGAGCGCGCCCGGCAGCGCTTTTCGTTGCCGTTCTCGCGCGGCGAGATGGCGGGCCTGCTGGGACTCAGCGAGGAGACCGTGTGTCGCCAGATGGCGAAAATGAAGCGCGATGGTATCCTCTATTCGCCGCGCGGCAGGATCGAGATCCTGGATTGGGACCGTTTGCGGGCCATTGCCGACGAAACCTGCGTGGAGGCTTTATGAGAACTCGGGCTTTCATTTTCGGCACGCTGATAGCCGGGTTGTCTGCCTGTGCAACCTCACCGGACACGCCTGCTGCAGGCAGCCCGGCGCACGACGATTCGAGGTATTCGCAGGTACTGATCTACGCCGAAGCGCCCGATCGGGAATGGCGGGAATCGCTGGAGACGTCGCTGGTCAGGGAACTGTCCGACACCGGCGTGACCGCCATTCCGGCGTTCACCATGAGCGATGGCATGGCTGCCGCTGAAGACGTTGATGCCGTCATCGTCATCGCGGTCAGCGAAACGGGGGTTCGGGAGCAGTGGATAGAGCAGCCGGCAATGTCCGGCACGCTGTCGTCCAACTCCCTGGCCGCCATCGGTGGCCCGGCGTCGGGACCCTCACCGGCCCAGTGCAAGACCAGGGAGCTGGCAGGCGCGGGATTTGCCGCAGAGGTTCCCTGGGCCGTAATTGCCATCTCGGTCATCGATCGCGAAACAAAAGAGACCGTGTGGAAGTCCGCGGCCAAGTTCGAGGGCGCCGTCCGCTCGGACTTCGAAGACCTGCGGCAGGACTATGCCCGCAGCGTTGCCAGGAAGATGAACAAAGACGGCCTCTGGTAGTCACTCGGTGGCGCAGCCGCCGCGCAATCGCAACGGCCGAAGACCCGCGGGAGCGAGAGGTCGCATGACGCCTTAGAGCGCCTCCGCCCGTCGGGCAATTTCCCGAACCGTGCCGCGAAACAGAAACGCGTGAAACGGTAACGTCGCGTACCAGTACAGCAGTCCCCAGACACCGGCCGGATGCCAGTAGGCCCGGACGTCGATGCGACGGCGCTCGCCGCGGTCATCGATCTTGAATTCGAGGACCCCGGCGCCCGGTGCTCGCAGCTCCATCAGCAGCGTGAGGCGGCGCTCGGGTTGCAGCGCGATGACGCGCCATGCGTCGATGACATCGCCGGTGCGGAGCTCCGTCGGGTGACGACGCCGCCGCCGAAAGCTGGGCCCGCCCACAACCCAGTCGATCGCCCGCCGCGCCCACCAGAGATACCAGGCGAAGAAGTAGTCGCCATCATTGCCGACAGTGCAGATGACACTCCAGACAGCGGAGGCCGACGCCGTTGTCTCGCAGCTCGCCCCCTCCTGCTTGGCGTAGAAACTGTATTCGGGCCGGAACGTCTCGCAAGCCGCCGCGCTCTCCTCCCAGTGCGCAGGTACGGCATGCTGCCGTTCGGCATTGAGTGCATCGGCAGCGGCCTCCTCGAAGCTCAGCAACTCCTGCGGAATGAGCTCCGCAATGCGCGCGTCTTTCGCGATCACGTCCTGCGAGAGCCCGTCGATCAACGCCCTGGCGATGCTGGTCGGTACGGCGGTCACGAGCCGCAGCCAGTATGACGACAGTCTCGGCGTGAGCACCGGCACCGGGATGATGATCGGCTTGCGGTCGACGAGCTGACCGTACCGGCGCATGATGTCCTCGTAAGTGAGAATGTCCGGGCCTCCGACGTCATAGATCTCGTTGCGAGCGCGATGGGCGACGAGCGCGAGAACACCCAGCGCGGCGTCACCATGACCGGCAGGTGGTTGACGAGATCACGAATGACTTCCCACGCCGCGGAGCCCGGGCCGATGATCATGCCCGCGCGCAGCTCGGTTACGGGAACACTGCCTTCGCGCAGGATATCGCCCGTCTCCTGCCGGGACTTCAGGTGATCGGAGCGCGGATCGTCGGGGGTCAGGCCACCGAGATAGACAATGCGTCGCACGTTTTGGCGTGCGGCGGCCTGAGCGAAATTACGCGCCGCCCGCGCATCGATCTCGGGAAACGACTTGCCGGCCGCCATCGAATGGACCAGGTAGTAGGCCGTATCGACCCCGGCCAGCGCCGTGTCGAGCGTTTCCGGCTCCAGGACATCGGCCTGGCAGAACTCGACGCCCTCCCAGCCCCGTCCCTCGAGCACCTCGATGTTGCGCGAGGCCGCCCGCACGGGACGCCCCTCAGCGAGCAGAAACTCGACCAGATTGGTGCCGATGTAACCGCTGGCACCGACGACGAGATCCGGCTTTTGCTTTGTGTCCTGCATGTCCCGGGTCACCGCGCGATGGCCCTGACCGCGGCGGGCAGGACGTGCAGGCAATCGGCATCGATCTTCAGCGAGGCGAGTTCATCGGCGCGCGTCCGGCCGCGGTTCACGATCGCGATCGGCGTTTCAGCCGCGGCGGCGTGGCGGGCAAACCTGAACCCCGAGAAGACCATCAGTGACGAACCCGTGACCAGCAGCCCGTCGGCACGTTCGACGGCCGCCATTGCCTCCTGAACTCGCGCCCTGGGCACGGATTCGCCGAACATGACGACGTCGGGTTTGAGCATACCGCCACATGCCTCGCAGTCGGGAACGGCGAATTGCGCGCCGCTGTCATTCGGGAGCTCGGCGTCCCCGTCAGCACGAATCTCTGTGGCCTCGGCGTGCCAGTCGGGGTTGGCCGCCTCGAGTGCTTCCTGCATACGGGCACGCTCGGTGACTGTATCGCACTTGAGACAGCGTACCTTGCTCAGCCTGCCATGCAGGTCGATCACGTTGCGGCTGCCGGCCCGGGCGTGCAGCTCATCGACGTTCTGGGTGATCAGGGTATCCACCTTGCCCGCCGACTCGAGGCGTGTCAGGGCGGGTGCGCATCGTTCGGCACAGCCTGCGAGAACCGCGGCCAGCCGGTGTAGCTGCGCGACCAGTAGCGCTGCCTGGCCGACGGTTTGCGGACGAAGTCGCCGAACTGTATCGGCTGCGCGTGCTTCCAGTCGCCGTTGCGATCGCGGTAGTCGGGTATGCCGGACCCTGTGCTCACGCCGGCGCCGCTGAGCACGACGATCGACTCGGCGGCGTCAAGAAACTCGGCAAGGGAACGGACTTCCGGCGTCACGTTCGTCGTCAGGAACCGGCGTCGCAGTCGAGGTCGTGCCGGATAGCCGCGGCGCCAAACTCGCGCTTTGCTGCGGCGATGTCGTCACAACCCAGGCCGGGATTGCCGTTCAGGCGCAGGACTTCGATGTCGCCGAGCGCCAGAATACCCGTCAGGTCCCGGATTGCCGTCTGACTCAGATCGAGTCGCTGCAGCCGCTGCAATTCAGACAACCCGGAAATATCCTCCAGGGGATTGTTGCTGAGATCGAGTTCTTCCAGCCACGCAAGGCTTTCGAGACCGCTGGTGCTGTTCAGTCGGTTGCGATCGAGGAACAGGCGCTGCAGTCCCGCCAGCGCGCCAATCCCCTCCGCACTGCTCACGGCATTGCTGCCAATATCCACGAGCTCCAGTTCGGTCAGTGAGAACAACGGCGCGATATCGTCGATGCGGTTGTTGCGCACATTCAATTCCCGCAAATGTGGTACCGCAGCGAGCGGCTCCAGTGAGGCGATGTTATTGTGCGCGGTGGACAGGCTGCGCAGCACCAGGAAGCGTTGCGTTTCGAGCCAGTCCAGGGATTCAAACTGGTTGTAGTTGAGTTCCAACCGCTCGAGCCGATCGGCCGCACGCATTACCGGCACATCGGCCAGGTGATTGTGACTCAGGTCGACGACGACGAGCTGCGGCAGGTTCGCCAGCGGTGTGATATCGACGATTGCGTTGAACGCGAGGTTAACGTCGGTCAACGACACCAGGTGCTCTATTCCATCGAGATGGACAACGCGTTCGCCAGTCGGATGATTGCAGCGCAGGCTGACAATGTGCCCCACATCCTGCCAGCCGTGTTCAGTGGCATTTGCCCGAACGCAGGCTGCCAGTGCGGCATCAGCGAATTCAACTTCGTCGATTGTCTTGTAGACATCGAGCTTGACGGGCCGAAATATCACGGCGAGCAATACGCCGATGACGACGAGCAAACCGATGATCGCCAGCCTTGAGCCGTTGGGACCACGGCTGCCTCGCGGGGGGTTTATTCTGTCCAGGGTCGCCATTGGTGGGTCGTTTTGCTTGCCTTTCGTGGCCATATGCGTCGCTCCGAAGTGCGCATGACGCTATCAGTCTCGCCAAAAACCGGGCGTCAATAGTATCAACACCGTGAAAATCTCCAACCGCCCGAGCAACATCGCGACGCACACCACCCACTTCGAGGGCGCGGACAACGCCGCAAAATTTTGCGACGGCCCGACCACGTCCCCGATCCCCGGGCCGACATTCGCCGTTGCCGTGGCGGCGGCGCTGAAGCTCGTCACAAAATCATTGCCGAGGGCCGCAAGTACCGCCGCTGCGACACCAACGGTTACAGCAAATGTGAGCGCAAAAGCCATAACCGAAGCCATGATCTCGTCATTGAGTTCGCGATCGCGGATCTGGCGTGAGAACGTAGCCCGGGGATGCAACAGCCGCTGCATCGTTTCATGCAGCATGACGTAGGCGATCTTGAAACGAAAGATCTTGATTCCGCCGCTGGTGGAGCCCGAGCACCCGCCTACAAACGTCAGGAAGAAGAAGAGCACCACGGCGAAGCTGCCCCAGGATGTGAAGTCGGCGCTGACGTAGCCGGTGGTCGTGGCAATCGACAGGACCCCGAAGATGGCTTCCCTGAGAGCGAGTCCGGTGCCGAATTGCTCCGTCGCGACGAGCCAGGCAAGGCAGACGGCGGCAACAGCACCATAGACGACGAACATGCTTTGGACTTGCTTGTCGTTGAAGAGCTGCCCGGCTCTACCGGACAACATTGGCAGGTACAACATGAATGGAACGGCGGCGAGCAGCATGAAGACCATCGCAATGACTTCGACCACGCTCGAGTCGAAATGGGCGATCGACCGGTCATGTGTCGAGAAACCGCCGGTCGACACGGTCGTCATCGCATGGTTGACGGCATCAAATACGCTCATGCCTCCGAGCCAGTAGGACACCGCACACGCCGTGGAAATCAAGACGTAGACCAGCAGCAACTGGGACAGGATGCGTCGCGTCCGGGGCAGAGCCTTGTCCGACAGGTCGGATGACTCGGTTTTGAACAATCGCATACCGCCAATACGCAGGAACGGCAGGACGGCGGCCCCAAGGGCGATGATGCCGAGCCCGCCGATCCACTGCATGATGGAACGCCACAGCAGGATGTCCGGTGGCAACGAATCCAGTCCTGAAAGCACGGTGGCCCCGGTGGTCGTCACGCCGGATACGCTCTCGAAGACGGCGTCGGTGAAGCTGCCGACCGTGTGCGAGAGGATGAACGGCAGCGCACCGAAAGCACAAACCATTATCCAGGCGAGATTAGTGAGGAGAAACATCTCGCGGATGCGCAGCGTCGGTCGGCCTGTGCCACGCAAAATCATCAGCAGGACGGCAGCTGCGATCGTGATGCCTTCACTGACAAGAAATGCCTTGAGGTCCGGGGAACCCGTATTCAAGGCGACCAGGCAGGGCAGGAGCATCAGTACTGCAAGGCCCATCATGATAGGCCCGAGCAGAAACAGCACTGACGAGAATGCAATCAAGTTGTTATTGTTCTTGATGGCAGGAAAATATTGGTGGGCCCCCGGGGACTCGAACCCCGAACCAATGGATTAAGAGTCCACTGCTCTACCAATTGAGCTAGAGGCCCTGAAATATGGGGTGGACGATGGGACTCGAACCCACGACGACCGGGATCACAACCCGGGGCTCTACCAACTGAGCTACGCCCACCACGGTATGCAAATTGTAACGCGGCTTTCACCGCCTGGCATTACCCACGCGAGGTAATGGCGCGCCCGGCAGGATTCGAACCTGCGACCGCCGGCTTAGCTTACCAGCTACCGCTTTCGCGGCCCCGGCCGAAGCACGGGTTTGTGGTCTGGACTATCTCTTCGCCATCTCAGGCGCCGCACGTATAGTCTCTACGGATCCCCTCGAACTGTCTTTGCCCTAAGGTTTCCACGGGATCGCCATCAGCATTACCTGTTAAGGGTTCCCCGTTACAGTGCAGTCCACTGCACCGGTTCCGTTTCCCGGCGCAGGCTCCTCACTCAAAGGCCGATGCTCTATCCAGCTGAGCTACGGGCGCACAGTTCCAGTCTACCCGGAAATCCGGCTGGTCGGGGGACGTCCCCCTGTCCGGAGCCCGGCGAATACCATGAAAAGAGTCCTTCTTCCTGCCCTCACCATGCTGTTGTTCTCCATCGCCTGCACCGCCGAACAGGCACCGCCGAAAGAAACCGTGCTGATCACCGAGGGAGCGGCACCCGCCGAGGCGTTCGTCGAGGTCACGACGTCGGCCGGATCGTTCACGCTGCGACTCGACGGCAAGGCAGCGCCACTGACCGTCGCCCATTTCCTCAAGAACGTGAACTCCGGCTTCTACACGGGCACGGTCTTCCACCGCATCATTCCCGGCTTCATGATCCAGGGCGGCGGCTATGACGAAGAGTTCAACTCGCGCGAGACCAATGCAACGATCCCCAACGAGTCCGGTAACGGGCTCGCCAACCGGCGCGGAACGATCGCGATGGCGCGGACACCCGACCCCCACTCGGCCGGCACACAGTTCTTCATTAACGTCGTCGACAACGTGAACGACAACCCGGAGACGGCGAATCTCGACCCGGTCAAGGGCGGGCCCGATGCGCGCTGGGGCTACACGGTCTTCGGCGAGGTCATCGACGGCATGGATATTGTCGACCTGATCGCCCAGTACGAGACCGAGCCCAACGGCCCGGGTGGCGCCCCGGCGCCGATCATCCCGGTGATCATCGAGAACATGGCCCGCGTCAGCGGCCGATAGCGTGGCCACGCTGTTCATCTCCGATTTGCATCTCGAGGCCGCGCGGCCCGAGATCGGTGAACAGTTCCTCGAGTTTCTCGGCGGCGCGGCCCGCCGGGCCGACGCCCTGTACGTCGCCTGGATCGGCGATGACGACCCGAGCGAATACTACGCCGGGATGAAGCAGGCCATCCGCGGGCTTGCGGACACGGGCGTGCCCGTCTTCTTCATGCACGGGAACCGGGACTTTCTGATTGGCGAGCGCTTTGCTGATGAGGCCGGTGTGACCCTGCTCGAAGATCCGCACGAGATCGAGCTGTTTGGCGAAAAGGTCCTGTTGAGCCACGGCGACTTCCTGTGCACCGACGACGTCGAATATCAGCAGGTCCGCGCCATGACCCGCAACCCCGACTGGCAGGCCATGATGCTCGCAAAGTCGATCGAAGAGCGCTCGGCAGTCGCGCGCCAGGCACGCGAGCAAAGCATGGCCCACGGCCAAGCGACGGACATGGATATCATGGACGTCAACCCGCAGGCCGTGGAGGCGACCATTCGCGAGCACGGCTGCGACGTGCTGCTGCACGGCCATACGCACCGGCCTGCCGTGCATCCGTTTCACGTCGACGGCCGCCCCGTGCACCGCGTCGTACTGGGCGACTGGTACGAACAGGGCAGCATGGTCGAGTGGGACGATGACGGACCGCGGCTGGAAGCCTTGCCCCGACCGTAATTCCGTATTTCCCTTAATTCGGTGGGCCGGAGTGAAACCGGAACTCGTCGTCGGGCGCCGTGATGAGCCGTGCCTCAAGTGCCTTGAGCTCTGTCAGTCGCTCGTCGATCTCGTCGCCTGGAAGGCCGCATTCGGACTGCGCGAAGGCAATGTAGTGCTCGAAATGGCGTGCTTCGGAGGCGAGCAGGCCGCCGTAGAACCTGCCCAGCTTGTCGGGCAGTCGCGGCGCGATTTTCGCAAAGCGCTCGCACGAGCGTGCCTCGATCAGTGCCCCGACGAGCAGCATGTCGAGCAGCTTGTATGGCTCATCGGGGCGCACGGCATCGCGCAGGCTGCCTGCATAGCGCGATGCGCTCAGGCGCCGGAACGGGATGTCCATGTCCTCCATGATCGCGCGCACCTGTTCGAAGTGCCGAAGTTCCTCGCGCGCCAGCCGTGACATCCGTTGCGCGAGCGCCGTGCGTTCAGGGTAACGGTAGAGAAACCCGAGCGCAGTCGATGCGGCTTTGAGTTCGCAGTTGGCATGATCCAGCAGCATCTCGGGCAGGCGCTTCCCGGCTTCGTCGAGCCAGTCACCGGGTGTCGGCGTACCAAGAAACGCCGCGATGTTGCCGGGTACCGGGGTAGCTACAGCCATTCCTCTACCTCCGCGGCGGATTTCAGCCGGTCCGCGGGCGCCTTGGCGAGCATCATGTTGAGCAATGCCTGGTAGCGCCCGAATCGGGCGGGCAACAGCGGCATCGGCGCGTTGGCGTGCTGGTAGATAAGGCCCATGGCCGTGTCGGACCGGTACGGCTTCTCGCCGGTGAGCATCTCGTAGAAGATGACCCCGAGACTGTATATGTCACTGCGCTCGTCCACGTTGCTGCCATGGCCCTGTTCGGGACTCATGTAGTACGGCGTACCGAAGATTTCCCCGGTGCCCGTGATCTCGGACTCGAGCTTGGCTTTTTTTGCAAGACCGAAATCGATCAGCGCGATCGACCCGTCCTTGCGCAGCATGATGTTGCCGGGCTTGAGGTCGCGGTGCAAGACGCCTTTGGCATGCACGGCCGACAGGGCACTCGCGATCTGCCGCAGGTATTGCACGCCCTGGCGCTCGGCAATGCCGGCATCGATGCGCTGGCGCAGATCGCCGCCGCCGAGGTATTCCATCGCGATATGCGCATGGTCGTCGGCGACGCCGAGGTCGTAAATGCGGACGATATTGGGATGATCCATATCGGCGATCGTCTCGTATTCCTGCAGGAAGCGATCGAATGCGCCGACGCTGTCTTCCCGGCCCGGCACCTGCCGCAACACCTTGAGAACGACCTGCAGATGGGTCGACTCCCGCTCCGCCAGGTAGACGCCCGAATGTTCAGTCGAGCCGAGCCTGCGCATGAAACGGTAGCCCTTGATCAGTGGGTGAACGCCGGTCCGCATGTCACCGACGAACAGCGTATTCGTCGACGCGATGCGCTGCCGGGAGACCAGCACGTCGCTCAGGCCGACGATCAGCGAATCGTGATTGATGTGGTCGCGAATGAAATGCGCATCGGGGCGCAGCTTCTGCGCCGCTTCCTGGTCGTCTTCGGTGCCGAAATAGACGACCGGCGGAAAATTCTTGCGGGTGAGGAAGCGCCGCAACACCTCGATGCCGTCACGATCCTCACCGTGGCGGCTGCCGAGCAGGATCAGGTCGTTGCCGGCTCCCGAAAATTCCTCGGGCAGGTGTCCGGCCACAGCCGGGTCATAGGCGGATATGATCGCATCGGGCCAGTGGGTCGTCACATGGTGCATGAGCAGGCTGCGGAATTCCGCCTGCTCATCGATGATCATGACCTTGATGCTCAATTACAGCGAAACGACCTTGGCGTTGCGTGTCTGTTGCGTTTGCTCGCGGGCCTGCTTGGCAGCATCGTTGCGCCGCTGCTCGAGCTGCGCGAGATAATCCTCGGTGACGTCACCGGTCACGTATTCGCCGGAGAAACAGGACGTATCGAACTCCGTGATGCCGGAATTGTCGTGGCGCACCGAGCGGATGAGCCCGTGAAGATCCTGGTAGATCAGTTTGTCCGCCCCGATCATCTTTTCGATCTCCTCGATCTCGCGACCGTTGGCGATCAACTCGGATGCCGCCGGCATATCGATGCCGTAGACGTTCGGGTAGCGCACCGGCGGCGCCGCCGATGCGAAGTAGACCTTGCGGGCACCGGCCTCGCGCGCGAGCTTGATGATCTGTTTGGACGTCGTGCCGCGGACAATCGAGTCGTCGATCAGGAGCACGTTCTTGTTGCGGAACTCGAGGTCGATCGCATTCAGTTTGCGGCGCACCGACATCACACGCTCGGCCTGGCCCGGCATGATGAAGGTCCGGCCGATGTAGCGATTCTTGACGAAACCCTCCCGGTACTTGACGCCCAGATGGTAGGCCACCTGCAGTGCCGCCGTGCGACTCGTGTCGGGGATGGGAATAACGACGTCGATGTCGTGCTCCGGAAAATCCCTGACGACCTTGCCCGCCAGTTGCTCACCCATGCGCAACCGGGCCTTGTAAACGGAAATGTTATCGAGGATCGAATCCGGGCGCGCAAAGTACACGTGTTCGAAGATGCACGGCGTGTGCCGCGTCTCGCCCGGAAAGTCGCGGGTACGGAGCACGCCGTCGTTCTCGATACAGACGCACTCGCCGGGTCGCACATCGCGCAGCCGCTCGAACTGCAGCGCGTCGAGGGCCACGCTTTCCGAGGCGACCATGTAGTCCTTGCGGCCGTCCATGTCGCGCGTACCGATGACCAGGGGACGGATGCCGTTGGGATCGCGAAACGCGACAACGCCGAAACCGATGATCAGGGCGACCACGGCGTACCCGCCGCGACACCGCGCATGCACGGCCTCGACGGCATCGAAAATGTTCTCCGGCGTCGGACGCCCGTTCACGCGCAGCTGCAACTCGTGAGCGAAGACGTTGAGCAGCACCTCGGAATCGGAGTCGGTCGCCAGATGACGCCGGTCCTGGCTGATCAACAGTTCCGCGAGTTCTTCGTAGTTGGTCAGGTTGCCGTTGTGCCCGAGGCAAATACCGTACGGCGAATTGACGTACGCTCCATGTGCTGCTGGCGAAACACATCGCGAACGAGGCCGTTACCCTTGCGCTGCTTGAGCCCCTTTTCCTCGCTCCAGGTAACGATACCCGCCGCGTCCTGGCCGCGGTGCTGCAGCACCGTCAGGGCGTTATACAGTGCCTGGTTGACCGGTACCGTGCTGACTATTCCGACGACGCCACACATAAGTTCGAATCTTCCTCAAATCTCTATCGGGACGTCAACCGGAAACTCTTCGGCCTCTTCGTCCGGAACCAACAAATCCAGCCCTTCCGGGGCTATGACCCTGATCCAGTCCACGACGACCCCGAAATGGGGAATCAGCCGCGACTGCGACCACCAGGAGTCGTTGTCGAAGCCCGCGAATTGCCCGCCAATAATCGCCACGGCGACGAGCAGGATACCGCGGGCGGCACCGAACAACGACCCGAGAAACCGGTCCATGCCGCTCAGTGCGGACCAGCGAATGACTTTCGACAGCCCCCAGCCGACCAGCGCGCCGACCGACAGGATCACGGCGAAGACCAGTATGCGGCCGAACCAGCGTTGCAGTTCCTCCGAGCTCAGCCAGCTTTGCGAGACGCTGCCGGCCGCAGGACCGAAATACAGCGCGGCCCAGATCGCGATCAGCAGTGCTGCTATCGAAATGGCTTCCTTGACGAAGCCGCGCATCAGGCCCACGACGACCGAAACGAGAATCGCGGCGACGATAATTATGTCGATGATCGGCATCAGAGATGTCGTCGGGAATCGGCACGCCGGGCAACTGAACGGACCGCGATAATATCACGGGTGCGGCACGACCTGACCATCGTGGTCGGCCTTGGCGAGGCGCGCCGCGACCGCCTCGGCCGCATCGCGATTTTCCTGCGGACCGATGCGCACGCGGTGCAGGATTCCGTTATCCGTCTCGAGCCTGCTGAGAAACGCGGCATAACCCTGCTTGCGCAGATCGGCCGCGAGCCGCTCCGCGTTTTCCTTGTTCGAAAAGCTGCCGAGCTGTACGGCCCACATGCCGGTCGTCGAGGTCGGCTCGGGTGCCGCGGCTGCGTTCTCCTCCGCCGGCTGGGGTTCAACGGCGGTCTCTTCCCGAGCCGGTTCGGGTGCGGGCTTCGGCGGAATTGTCGACGGCTCGGGCCGCCGGATCACGACCGGTTCCGGCTGCTCTTCGGGCGGCGCCGATTGCGGGGTTGCGGCCGGCTCCGCTTGCCCGGCATCGTCCGTCGTATTGGACGGCACCGGCACGGTGCGGTCGCGTTCGAGAACGACGGTCTGGGTCTCCTGGTCGGACTGTCCCGGCAGCAGCACGCGCTCGGAGACGGTCTCGCCATCGGTTGGCGGGCCATCGAGGAAGATCGGCACGACGAGGACGACGAAGACGACCAGCACCGTGGCGCCGATGATGCGTTCTTTCAATGCACGTTCCATCATGGTTGGGGTCGCGAGTATAGCCCAAGCGCCTGCAGCACGGGACCGACGATATAGAAGGACCCGGTCACCAGTATCCTGTCCGCCGGGGAGGCTTCGCTGCGCACCGCGGCGAGCGCCGCGTCGAACGATGCCGCGATCAGGCACGGCCTGCCGGTCGCATTGGCAACGCGCCGCGCGAGTTCGTCCGCGGTCAGCGCCCTGTGGCTGTCGGCGGCCGTCGCGACCCAGAGGTCGATATGCGCATCGAGCGCAGCGACCACGCCCTCGATGTCCTTGTCATCGAGCATCGCCAGCAGGGCGATCGTTCTGCCGCTGTGCGCCCCGTCCGCAAGTATGCTCGCAAGCTGCTGCGCCGCCGCGGGATTGTGCGCGACGTCGAACAGCCACTCGATGCCGTCCGCAATCACCCGCTGGCCCCGCCCGGTCAGTCGCACAGCGGGCAGCACACGGGCGACGAGGTCCCGGTCGACGGCCGCCTCCAGGCCCGCGGCCTCGAGCAAGGCGATGACCGCGGCCGCGTTGGCTGTTTGAAACTCGCCGGCGAGACCCGGTTGCGGTACGCCGGCGACAGAAAAATCGCGATCCCGAAGCAGCAGCCTGGCACCGGTCGCGGCCGCACGATCGCGTATCGCCTGCGGCACCTCGGTGTCGGCGAAGACCACCGGGATTGCGGGCCGCATCACGCCGGCCTTTTCGGCGGCGATCGCCTCGACGTCTTCCCCGAGCCAGGCGCAGTGATCGAGTGCCACGTTGGTTATCAGCGCCGCCGTGGGGTCGATGACGTTGGTCGCGTCCAGCCGGCCGCCCATGCCGACCTCCAGAACCCACACATCGAGCTGGGCGGTGGCGAAGACCACGAACGCCGCGAGTGTTCCGTACTCGAAATAGGTCAGGGGGACGCCGTCGCGCACCGCTTCGATACGCTCGAACGCGGCTACGATCGCGTCATCCGTAGCGGGGGCTACGTCGACAACGATGCGCACGATGTAATCGATGATGTGCGGTGACGTAGAGACGCCGATGCGAAAGCCCGCAGCCCGCAACAGCGCGGCGGCCATCGCGACACTCGATCCCTTGCCATTGGTGCCGGCGATCAGCAGGACGTGCCGTGGGGTGGCGAGGTCCAGCCGCTCGAGGACGGTCTGGACGCGCTCGAGGCCGAGATCGATCTCGGTGGGCGAGAGGGTTTCCAGCCACTTCAACCAGGCGGAAAGCGGCGAACCGGCCGGCAGCATCGACGTCGTATCAGGACTCGGGAACGGGGCTGGGACGCTGTTCGAACTTGGCCAGCAAGTCGGCAACCTCCGGGCGCAGCTTGCGGCGATCGAGAATCATGTCGATGGCGCCGTGGTCCAGCAGGAATTCACTGCGCTGGAAGCCCTCCGGCAGGCGTTCCCGAACCGTCTGTTCGATGACCCGCGGACCGGCGAAGCCGATCAATGCCCCGGGTTCGCCGATATTGACGTCTCCCAGCATCGCCAGACTCGCGGACACACCGCCGGTCGTCGGGTCCGTCAGGACCGAAACGTATGGGATTTTTGCCGCACCGAGCGCGGCGAGCGCGGCCGACGTCTTGGCCATCTGCAACAGCGAGAACAGTGCCTCCTGCATGCGCGCGCCGCCGCTCGCCGAGAAACAGATGAGCGGCATGTGGTTGTCCAGCGCGTGACGCGCGGCCCGCGCGAACCGCTCCCCGACCACCGACCCCATGGAACCGCCCATGAAGTCGAACTCGAAGGCACAGGCAACGATGGGCCGACCGTACAGCGTGCCGCTGGCCGCCACGAGCGCATCCTTTTCGCCGGTCTTTTTCTGTGCCTGCACGATCCGGTCGCGGTATTTCTTGCTGTCGCGAAACTTCAGCGGATCCTCGGGCTCCAGACCGGCTGCAATCTCCTGCTCAGAATCCGGATCGAGGAAGAAATCCAGGCGCTTGCGGGCGCCGATCCGCATGTGAAAATTGCACTTCGGACAAACGTGCAGGTTGCGTTCCAGTTCGTTGCGATAGAGCTGGGCGTCGCAGGCCGCACACTTGATCCACACGCCTTCCGGAACCGACTTGGTGCGGTTTTCCGTGCTGATGCGCGACGGCATCAATTTTTCGAACCAGCTCATGCGGGCATGGTATCAGCAACCGGCAGCCGCCGGAATGCCGAACTCGGGTGGATAATCGGCGGCCACAAGCGTCAGGCCGTGTGGCGGTGCCGTGACGCCGCCAGCCGTGCGGTCGCCGCCTGCCAGCACGTCTCGAATCCACGTGACAGGCTGCTCGCCTTCCCCGATCGCGGCCAGTGTCCCCGTGATGTTGCGAACCATATGCATCAGGAATGCGTTTGCCGCGACGTCGATGTCAATCCACTCATCGCGGCGCGTCACGCGAATGGCCGTCACTTCACGCACCGCGGAGCGCGCCTGGCAGCCCGCCGCCCGGAAAGCCGAGAAGTCGTGCTCGCCGAGAAGCAGCTGGGCAGCTTCGTGCATGAGGGCGGCGTCCAGCGGCTGGTGGACCCACCAGGCTCGATGACGATGCAGCGCCGAGCGCTGCAGCCGGTTCAGGATGACGTAGCGATAGCGCCGGCCGGTTGCCGAGAAACGCGCATGAAAGGTGTCCGCCACGGGACGAGCCCAGGAGACGCTGATATCGCGGGGAAGATTGGTATTGACGCCGAGCAGCCAGCCGCGCTGACTGCGCTCGGCCGTCGTATCGAAGTGAACCACCTGGCCCGCGGCGTGCACACCCGTATCCGTGCGGCCCGCGCAAACAACATCGACGCTCTCGTTGGCCACCCGGGCGAGCGCCTCTTCGAGGCGCTGCTGAACACCGATGCCGTTTTTCTGACGCTGCCAGCCGTTGTACGACGTGCCGTCATATTCGATGCCGAGCGCAATGCGCATGGCCCAAAAAGGCTAGCCCGGCAGGGAATCGAGCAACTGCTGTGCCTGCTGGCGCTGCCCCTCGTCGCCTTCGTCGAGGACCTCCTCGAGGATGCTGCGGGCACCGGCCGGATCGCCCATATCGACGTAGGCTCGCGCGAGATCAAGCTTGGTCCCGACCTCGGTCATGGTGCGCGCCTCGTGCAGGTCGTCGCTCATGTCCGCCGGGTCGATCGACTGGGTTTCATCGTCACCCGGCTGGTCATCGACCGACGGCCGCGGCTGCTCAACCGTCGCCTCGTCGCGGGGTTGCTCCACCGTGTCACCGCCACCGCTGGCCTGCAGCGCGGCGGTCAGATCATCGAGGTCGAGGTCAAGGTCGGTTCCGGCGACCGGCATCTCGTTCGTCTCGTCGCCATGCACGTCACTGGAATAGGCGTTGTCCGGCAGTGCCTCGGTCTTGGCGAAGTCGAAGTCGTCGTCCTCGTCATCGTCGAGCGAGGCCAGCATCGTTTCAGCATCGCCCGATATCTCGTCTTCGTCGTCGTCATCGAGCGAGGCAAGTCGTGTTTCTTCATCGTCACCGATTTCAGTGTCGAAATCGGCGCCCGTATCGACCGCCATGTCCTCGCTCAG
>JARRMH010000202.1:0-8236 GCA_037386205.1 Woeseiaceae bacterium
AACCGCGGGGCCCGGTCGCGGATCGGGCCCCGTTTTTTTGTGCTGAACCCGGGTTGCGAATGGATCCCGGTTGCCGTCGAGGCAGATTGAGGGTATCGGCAGCAGGGTGCCCGTCAGGCGGCCTCGTGCCCCTCGAGTTCCACCGGCGTCTCAAACCAGTCCGGCTTGATGATGAGCAGGTCGCAGGGCAGGTCTTCGAGCGTGCGCTCGGCCGTCGCCCCGATGAACAATCGTTTCCAGCGATTACGGGCGACCGCACCCATGACGACGACGTCGGCCTCGAGCTTGTTCGCGATCAGCGGCAGTTCCTCATGTGTCAGGCCCGCGACGAGGTGGGCGTGCTCGGCGTCGATCTTGTGGAACTCGGTGATCTCGTTGAAGCGCTTCTCATGGTCTTCGTGCATTTGCTGTTCGATCTCGTCGAACGGTAACGACACCGGGATGTAGGCATTGGCCGTCGCGGTCGCGACGGCGATCCGGGGATCATAGGCATGGAAGGCATGGACGTCGCCCATGACTTTTTCCGCAAGGTTCTTCGAGATGTGCAGGATCTCGTCGTCCAGTGCGGCCGGCTTGTCGTGCTGGTGCATCGGGTCGATCGCCGCAACGAACACGGCCTTGTCGCGAATGTCTTTGGGCTTCACCAGCCACAGCGGGATGGGGCACGTGCGAATCAGGTTCCAGTCCGTGTTGGTCAACAGGGCACGCGTGACGGCCGAGTGATGGTGCGTGTCCTTGACCACGAGATCGGCTTCGGACTCGACTGCGTGTCGCACTATGCCCTCGTACAGGGGGTGGTCCCAGATGGCACTGGTCGTTACGACGACGCCGCCTTCACGCAGCGGCTCGGCCAGCTTCTCCAGGTGTTTCTCGTGGTTTTCGATGACCTCGTCACGTGCTTTTTCGAGCGACGGCGAGTCGAACAGGCGATCACCACTCAAGTATTCGTTGTAATAGCAGACCAGCAATTCGAGCTCGGCATCGCAATTTCCAGCCAGCCACGCCGCACGCCTCGCGGCGGGCTGATCTGCCACGGTCGGATCGACAACAGCGAGAATTTTCCTGATCTCGTTCATTATTCTACCTGGCGTCAAGTATGTGGGGCATACACACCGATTCAATTGAAGCGTACCCCTACGGGTCCAGCTTTCCATAAGGCGTGATGCCTAGGATGTAGCGGAATGTACTTACGATTAGCCTAGGTGCTTTTACTGATTCCGATCAACGGGTTACTGCGATTAGAGTCAGGCATTCATAGCGCTCCTGGAGACGAGGGTGTCGGGTGCACAACACGCGCAGATCAGGGAGATCCTGCTAAGGAAGAAGCAGGAACTGACGACGCGTCTCGAACGTATTCACGAGAACGTCCGTCGTGGATACCATGCCGACTCCAAGGAACGCGCGAAAGAACTCGAAGACAACGAGGTCGTCGATGCGCTGGGGAACGAGGCGCGCGCGGAACTGAAAAAGATCTCGGCGGCATTGCAGCGTCTCGACGCCGGCGATTACGGCATCTGCGTGGAGTGCGGTACGCCGATCAAGGAAGGTCGACTGCAGGTCTACCCGTACGCCGACGAGTGCATCGAGTGCGCCGAATACGACGAGTACAGGGACCGGCGACGCTGACCCGCGCCGGTCAGGCCGTCATGTGCATCTTGACCAGATCGGCCAGCGATCTCGCCTGCATCTTTTCCATTACTCGCGCCCGATGAATTTCAACGGTGCGCTGGCTGACGCCCAGTTCGTAGGCTATGACCTTGTTGGGCTTGCCGGTGACGACCAGGTCGAATACCTCGCGTTCGCGATTGGTCAGGCGGCTGAGGCGCTCGTTCACCTCGGCGAGCAGTTGCTGTTCCTCGCGCCGCTCTTTATCCGTCGCGAGTGCCTCCCGAATCCTGTCGAGCAGTTCCTGGTCGCGGAAGGGTTTCTGAATGAAATCGACCGCGCCTTTTTGCATGGCTTCGACGGCCATCGGCACGTCGCCGTGCCCGGTGATGAAGATGATCGGCAGCGTGTTGCCGCGTTTGATCAGTTCTTCCTGCAGTTCCAGACCGCCGAGTCCGGGCATGCGAATGTCGAGCACGAGGCAGCCGGGCCGCTGCTCCGTGACCTTCTTTAAAAACTCGTCACCCGACTCGAAGATTTCGTGTTCGAGGTTGATGGAGTCCATGAGCGCCTGCATGGCGAAACGTATCGACGCATCATCGTCAACGATGAAAACCGTCGGCTTCTGTTCGGATTGTGCTGCCATGGGCCGTGATTGGACCAGATTAGACGACAATTTGCGAGTCCCGCATGCCCCGGGACAAATATTCCGTTAGCATTATTCCGATGTCTCTGGTCTCGGAACTGAAAAGGCGCAACGTGCTGCGCGTCGGCGCAGCCTATGTCGCCGTGGCATGGCTGGTGGTTCAGGTGCTGGACTCCCTCGCCCCCCTGTTCGGCGTCAGTGAAGAGGCTGCCCGGCTTGTCGTCATATTGCTGGCAATCGGCCTGGTGCCGGTCCTCGTGGTGTCCTGGCTTTTCGAGCTGACACCCGATGGCTTCAAGCGTGACAGTGACGTCGATCACTCCGCCCCGGCAAGCCGTATCTCGGCTCGTCGTCTCGACCGGGTCGTCATCATTGCCCTTGCCATGGCAGTGGTCTATTTCGCCGTCGACAAGTTCGTCTTCGATCCGGCGCGCGACGCCGAACTCGCAACAGAGGTCGCCGCGGCGGCACGCGGCGAAGCGTTGCTGGGTTCTTTCGGCGAGCGCTCGATTGCCGTGCTTCCTTTTGTCGACACATCCGCCGATGGGGACCAGGAACATATTTCCGATGGCATCGCCGAAGAGATCATCAACCTGCTCGCGACGGTCCGCGATATTCGCGTCATCTCGCGGTCGTCCTCGTTTGCATTCAAGGGGCGCGACGTGCCCCTGACTGAAATCGCCGGTCGGCTCGATGTGCGCTACGTCATGGAAGGGACCGTGCGGCGGGCCGGGGACCGCTTGCGGATCACGGCGCAGATGATCGATCCGCGTACGGACACGGCGCTCTGGTCGGAGAATTTCGATCGCGAGTTCGGCGACATTTTCGCCATCCAGGACGAAATCGCGAGCCACGTAGTGGACCAGCTCGAGATAGAGCTTGCCGGCAACAGGCCGGCCATCCAGCCGGTCGATCCGGAAGCCTATGCGCTCTACTTGAGAGCGAAGAATCTCGTGAATAGGCAAACACGGGACGGGGCGCTCGAAGCCGAAAAACTGCTCGAGAAGTCGCTGGCGATCGAGCGCATCTCGCCCGGCTGTCCTACGATTCGATGACGACCTGGCCTGGCGAGGCGCAGGCAGTGGCTTACGCGATGTCCCTCGACCCGGGCACGCCGATGTTCAACGCCGATGCGGCATCCTTTCTGCGCGAGGTCGGACTTGTCGAAGAAGCTGTGCAATACGCCGCATACGCGGCACAGAGAGATCCACTGAGTGCCAGGTCCCAAAGGGCACTGATGCTGACGCACTTCGCGGCAGGCAACTTCGAAGAAGCGCTCGCGGCCAACCGGCAAATGCGGGAGATCACGGGCGGAGTCGGCGGTCTCTGGTACCAGGGCATGATTCACCTGATGGCCGGGGATACGCAGGCAGCGCTCGCGGCTTTCGACGAGTGGGCGGCCGGCAGCAGTGACGACAACCGCTATGCCGTCCATGGCCGGACGCTCGTCAACCTGGTGCGCGGCGAGCAGGCCGAGTTCGAACGTGGGCTCGAGAAGCTTCGCCAGATGCCCGACAACGAGTGGCTCGTTGCCATCGCCTGCAGTTTGGCAGGGCAACATGATGAGGCGATTCTCACCCTCGACAACATGATCGATCCGCCGCACAATTTTGGTCCTCCCGCCATGAATACGTCGCCTGCGTTTGCCGCACTGCATGATCATCCGCGCTGGGAGGAGCTGCTGCGCAAACGTGGCACACACCCGGAACAGGTTGCCGCAATAGAGCCGCACAAGTTGTTCCCGGGCCCGGGCCTGCCGCCTGCCGTGCCCGTCGATCCCCCCTAGTCGAGGCGCTTGTTGAAGCGCAGGGCCGCCGCGGTCATCGCGACGAGAGTGAATCCGAGCAGAAAGTAGAAATCCGGGGCCAGCTCGAGCAATGCCGCGTCGCGCAGCATGATGCCGCGCGTCAGGCGTATGAAGTGCGTGGTCGGGAGCGCCTCGCCGATGTACTGAGCCGCAACCGGCATCCCGTCGAACGGGAACATGAAACCCGACAGCAGTATCGACGGCATCAGGATGAAAACGGTCATCTGCATGGCCTGGAACTGCGTCTGGACGGCCGTCGAGATGAGCAGGCCGAGGGCGAGCTTGGCCGCGATGAAGGCCGCGCCGGCCACGTACAGGTCGACGATGCTGCCGCGCACCGGGACGTCGAACAGCAAGCGCCCGACGGCCAGGATCAACGCCAGCTGGAACAGGCCGATCACGATATACGGCGTGACCTTGCCGATCATCAGTTCGGCCGAACTGACCGGCGTGTTGATGAGCAGTTCGAGATTGCCGCGTTCGCGCTCCCGAACGATGGCCACCGCGGTGAACAGCATCATCGTCATCATCAGGATCACGCCCATGAGGCCGGGCACGATATTGACCGGGGTGCGGCGCTCGGGGTTGTAGTACGCCCGTGTCTCCAGTCGTGCGGTCCCGGGTCCGGCCTGCCCGCCGGGCACGAACCCGAGCGGCATGGTTTGCAGCCGGTTGGCGACCCCGAGGATGGTCGGGTCGCTGCCGTCGACCAGGAGTTGCGCGGCGGCGCGTGATCGGTCGACCACGCGCCGGTCGAAATCCTGCGGAACGGCGATGCCGATGGAAATCTCGCCGCGCCGCAGCAGGTCCTCGAGCAGTGCCGGCGTCGCCACCGACTGGACAATATCCACGACCTGCGTCGCGCCGATGTCGGCAATAAACTCGCGCGACAGGTGCGTGCCGGCCTCGTCCGCAACGGCGGCCCTGAGGTGCCGCACATCGGTGTTGATGGCATAGCCGAACAGCAGAATCTGGATGATCGGCAGGCCGAACACCATGCCGGCCGTCAGGCGATCGCGCCGCAGCTGGCGAACCTCTTTCTTGATAATCGCGCCGAGGCGTGACAGGGACTTCATTGCCGCCGTTCCTCCGGGTCCATCGTGACGGCCACGAACACGTCCTCGAGCGTCGCCGCGGCGATCTCGGACTGTGCCTTGACATCTGCATCCGCCAGGGCGCTTGCGACGATCTCGAGGGGGTGCTCGTGACGCTCCGGTATCAGGACACGCAGGCGCACGCCGAGCTGGGTCACGCTCGCAACCTCGGGCAGTTCGTGCAGTACCGCCTGGGCCGCGTAAGGATCGTCGGCCCTGACCTCGATCACGTGCATGCCGGTGTCGGACTGCAGGTCCTGCGGCGTGCCGTCGGCAACCTTGACCCCGTGGTCGAGGATGGCGAGGCGGTGACAGCGTTCCGCTTCGTCCATGTAGTGCGTCGAGACGAGGATCGTCGTGCCGTTCTCGGCGAGACGAAACAGGTTGGCCCAGAAGTCACGGCGGCTCTGCGGATCGACGGCGCTGGTCGGCTCGTCGAGGAGCAGCAATTCGGGCCGGTGCAGGACCGCGCAGGCTAGCGCGAGTCGTTGTTTCTGGCCGCCGCTCATCGTCCCCGCCATCTGGTCGCGCTGTTCGGTCAGGTCGTAAGTGACGAGCAGCTCGTCGACGCGCTCCCTGCGCCCGGACTTCGGGAACGAATAGATCTCGCTGATGAACTGCAGGTTCTCGAACACGGTCATGTCGCCAAACAGCGAGAATTTCTGGGTCATGTAGCCGATTCTCGGCCGCAAGTCTCGCGCGTGTCCGGGAATTTGGGTGTCGAGTACCGTCGCCGTGCCTTCGGTAGGGGTCAGCAGGCCACACAGCATGCGGATCGTCGTCGACTTGCCGGAGCCGTTCGGTCCGAGAAAACCGTAGATCTGGCCCCGCGGCACCCTGAGATCGAGATTGTCGACCGCCTTCAGGTCACCGAAGTGCTTCGACAGCCCGCGCGCCTCGATGGCGTAGTCGGCGCTCATTTGTCAGTCCACCAGCAACTCGACCTCGACCGGCACGCCGTCGGGAAGTCGCTCGCCGGCATCGGTGATGTCGATCTTGGCCACGTAGCTGAGCCGGCCGCGATCCCGCTCCGTCAGTGCGTAGTAGGGGGTGAATGCCGCTTCGCTGGACACCCAGCGAACCCTTCCCTCGAGCGGCGTGTCGAGGCCGTCGACATGGACACGTGCCGCGGTACCGGCGGCGACGTTGACCCGTGCTCTCTCGGGCACGAAGACGCGCGCGTAAACCTGTGGACCCCCGAGAATCACCATGACCGGCTGGCCTGGCGTCGGGCGCTCACCGATCTCGAACAGCCGGACGTCCGCGACGCCGTCCACCGGTGAACGCAGGGTGTGACGCTCGAGATCGATCCGCGCCGCGTCGCGGCGCGCCTCGGCCTGCTTCGCGGCCTGGTCGGCCTGCGTCAGTTCCTCGACCGTGGTGCCCGTCAGCAGCTCCTCGAGCTGGGCGCGACGGAGTTTCAGATTGGCGCTTGCGGTGTCGAATTCGGCCGTGGCGCGGTCCAGTGCGTCGGGCGCTGCCAGGCCCCGCTCGCGCACCTCGCGAATGCGTTCCAGCTCGGAGCGACGAAACTCGAGGTCGCGCGCCGCGCCTTCCACGCTGGCCCGCGCGGCTTCGATCTGCTCGCTGCGCGGGCCCCGCGTCAGCTCCGCGAGGCGCGCTTGCGACTGTGCCAGCGCGGCCTCGGCCTCTGCGAGTCGTGCAGCCGCCCGCCGCGAGTCCTGTTCCATCAGGACCTGCCCCCTGGCCACATGGTCTCCCTCGGCGACCCGGATCGCGACGATCGGTTCGTTGGTCTCGGTGGACAGCTCGATACGATCCGATGCCAGCTGGCCGACGATGCGATACGGGTCTTCGGCGTCGTCGCAACCGGCGAGTAGGGCCAGTGCGAGAATTGCCAGTGTCGTGGGTTTCATAGCGACGCTCCGCTCACGCCTTGAACTGCGCAAGCAACATGTCCAGTTGGGATTCCATGAGGTCGTCGGTGTCGAGCGGCCGGTCGGAGAAGATGAGCCGCCAGATGATCGACAGCATCATGGGCGCAAGGAACAGGTGTGGCTGCAGGTCGAGCGCCTCGCGACGGAACTCGCCGCGCTCGACGCCGCGTTGGATGAACCGGCGAATCGCCCCGAGACCGCGCTCCACGACATTCTCATAGTAGTAGGCGACGAGATCCGGGTGCCGCGGGCCTTCCGAAACCAGCAGGCGAATGACGATGGCAATGGGCGAGCCCGGTACCTTCTTCATGAACGACAACAGCGGGCCGCGAATGAACTCCTCGGACGAGAGCGTGCTCGTCTCGACGTCGCCGATGAGCGCATCGACCCGCCGCACGACGACGTTTTTCACGACCGCCTTGAAGAGGTCTTCCTTGGTCTTGTAGTAGAGATAGGTCAGGCCCTTGCTGACGCCGGCGCGCCTCGCCACGTCGTCGATCCGCGTGGCCGCGTAGCCGTTCTCGGCGAACGCGGCGAATGCCGCATCGGCGATCTCCTGCGGCCGGTCCTCTTTTCTGCGCTGGTACTTGGGTTCGCCGGGCATCGCGTCGCACTTACTGACTTGCAAGTCAGTAATATACTTGATGACCGACGAGTCAGCAAGCGGCGAACGTCGCAAAATTCGCGCAAATCGGGATAATCCGCGGCATGTTCACGTACATCGATCCCAGCGTTCGCGAGCGCCTGCTCGAGCAGGGCAGCCTGTTCCAGATCGACCGGGACGGCGCTCGTCTGGAGGCCGGCGCCACGACGACCCACGGCGGTCACACGATCAGCGTACTCGGGCCGATTCCGCTGCCGCTCAAGTTGTGCGATGCACGGTTCGACGTGCAGTGGTATGCCTGCGTGCGCAATACCGAGCTCGGCAAGATCGAGGAGCTGGCCGACGACCTGCGCGCGCAGCAGGGTCAACGGTCTTTTGCGACGCTCGCCTCGTACATGGCCGTCAACAGCGTCATGACCATCGGCGATCCTGATAAGTGGCAGGACCCGCTCGTGCGCGTGCATTCGAGCTGCCTGACGGGCGACGTCTTCGGTTCGCAGCGCTGCGAATGCGGGCCTCAACTGCAGTCGGCGCTGGCCCGCATCGAGGCGGACAAGGGGGGCGGCCTGCTCCTCTACATGG
>JARRMH010000203.1:0-9039 GCA_037386205.1 Woeseiaceae bacterium
GTCCTGGGTCGTTTCATGCCACTCGATCCCCAGCTTGCCGCGCACCTGTTCGGCGATGCGGTCGGCGCCCATCGACTGGCAGGCCTCGGCCCGGCACAGCTTCAGCACATGGCGACCCGCGCGGTCCTCGCGGAAATCGTGATAAAAGCTCATGACGCCATGCACCTCGGCGCGCGACAGGTTCAACCCGCTCGCGATCGCCGGCAGCGCGTCACGCGGCACGTAGCCGAACGCTTCCTGCACCCCGTGCAGGATGGGCAGCAGCGGCCCTTCCAGATCGGCGTGGGCAGAGATGATCTCTTCCACCCGTGCCGATATTTCCTCGGCGGTCAGCGCCTCTGCCATTGGAATCCTCCAAGCTTCACTTTGCCGCAGGTTCTAGGGCGAACGATAGGCAATTCAATACCGATATTCCGTCATTTGATAGACGTTATCTATCGGAGGATTTTACCTCGGCAATCCGCGCGGCCTCGACATGGACATGGTGCGCGACTTTCTCGAGGACAACGTGGCGACACGACTGTCCGGTGTGCCGGGCGTATCGGAGATAACGTTCGGCGGTGGCGCCGAACGCCAGGTTCGCATCCTGCTCGACCCCGCCCGGCTGGCCGACCGGGCGATCACGGTAAGCAATGTCGTCGATGCGATTCGCTCCAGGAATCGCGACGTATCGGGCGGTGAGATCGAGGGCGGCAAGCGGCGCTACCTGCTGCGCACGGTCGGCCGGTATGGCGATCTCGAAGACCTTGGTCAGACGATCATTGCGCGCCGCGGCGATTCCGTGATTCGCCTGGCGGACATCGCAGAGCTTGAACTCGATCATTTCGAGGTGCGCAGCCTGAGTTTCTTCAATGGCGATCCGAGTATCACGTTGCGCGTCAATCGCGAGCCCGGTTCCAATGTGATCGATATCAAGTACGGGATCTTTGCAGAAGTCGAGAGGGTGCAACGCGACGTGCTCGAACCGGCAGGCATGAAGATCGAGCTGATCGCAGAAGATGTCGGCTACGTCGAGGCTTCGATCCGCAATGTATGGGTCAACCTCGGTCTCGGTGCGCTGTTTGCGACACTCGTCATGTACCTGTTCCTGCGCTCGGCCCGCGCCACGGCTGTGGGCGTGATCGGGATTCCGATCTGTACGATTGCGGCTTTCATCGGTCTGCTCGTTTTCGGGCGGACGATCAACGTCATTTCGCTCGCGGGTGTCGCGTTCGCGATCGGCATGACGCTGGACAACAGCATCGTCGTCATCGAGAGCATCGAACTGGAACGGCGCAAGGGCCTCGGCCGTTTGCAGGCGAGCCTCGCCGGCGTACGCAGCGTCTGGCCGGCGGTTCTCGCTTCGACGCTGACAACGATCCTCGTTTTCACGCCGATTGCTTTTATCGAGGAAGAAGCCGGCCAGCTCTATTCGGATATCGCCATCACGATCTCGGCATCGATCCTCGCATCCATGCTGGTCGCGATCACGCTGATACCGACAGCCAGTTCACGGCTTGAGTTTGGCAGCGAGCATGAGTCGCATACCTCATCAACAAGCGGATTGCGTGCTGCGCTGCTCGGATTCGTGGAACGCATCATCGCGAAGCCACGGACGCGCTGGACGACGATTGTGGCGACCGTCGCGGTCAGCGTGGCCATCATCGTCTGGCTGACGCCGCCTGCAGAGTACCTGCCCGAAGGGGAGGAGCCCAAGACGTTCACGTCGATGAACGCGCCACCGGGCTACAACCTCGAGACCATGGCGGCCATAGGTCGGGAGGTCCAGGACTTTTTCCTTCCCTTTGTTGGCGAGGATCCGGCGGCATGCGGATCATTTCCGAGACCGTCGTGCCGGGCCACCTCGGGGCGCTCATGGATGCCATCGTGAGCAAGTACGAAGAGTATCCGGGCATGCGCGCGTTTGCTGCGCGGGGATCGATCATCACGAGCAACGACGGCGGTACACGCAGCATCAATCTCGACATATCCGGTCCGGAACTTGCGCCGATTTACGATACGGCCCTTGCGACCTACCGCCGGGCACGCGATGTTTTCGACAATCCGCGCATCCAGTCCACGCCCTCGTCGCTGTCGCTGGCACAACCGATGGTCGAGGTGCGCCCGGACTGGGATCGTGCTGCCGAGCTTGGCCTGAGCGCAGCCGACATGGGGTACACCGTGGCCGCTTTCACCGACGGCGCTTTCGTCGATGAGTTCTTCCTCGCCGACGACAAGATCGATATCTTCCTGTTCGGTCCCGGCGGCGGGACCGTCGACCTCGATCACCTCGACGACGTACCCGTGTTTACGCCTCAGGGCGCCACGCTGCCGCTGTCTGCAATCGCAACGATCGTCGAAACCGTCGATACGAGCACCGTGCGGCGCATCAACGGTCAGCGCACCGTCACCCTGAACGTGATCCCGCCTGCGGATGTGCCGCTGGAGGCAGGTGTCGCTATCGTGCGCGACGAGGTCATCGAGCACCTGCGCGAGACAGGCGGCATTCCCCAGGGCGTCAACATCGACATTTCCGGCGCCAGCGACCAGCTGGATGCGACCAAGGCCGCGCTCGCCACGAATTATCCCGTTGCGCTTATCATCGTCTACCTGCTGCTCGTCGCGATCTTCCGGCACTGGGGCTACCCGCTGCTTATCATGACCACAATTCCGCTGGGCATCGCCGGCGGCATCGTCGGCCTGGCGCTGCTCAACGGGTTGGGCAAGCTGCTGCCGCTCGTCGGTCTGGGCGCCATCAACCAGCCCTTCGACATGATCTCGATGCTCGGCTTCCTGATCCTGATGGGCACGGTCGTCAATAACCCGATCCTGATCGTCGACAGCGCCAAGCGATTCTTCGAGGACGACGGTGCGACGCCGGTGGCCGCGGTGCGCGAAGCCGTCGCGACGCGTCTGCGACCGATCGCGATGTCGACGCTGACGACGATCTGCGGCCTCTCCCCGCTCGTCTTCATGCCGGGCGCCGGCACCGAGCTCTACCGCGGTGTCGGGGCAATCGTGCTGTTTGGTATCCTCGGAGCCGCGGTCGTGTCGCTGACCATGTTGCCGGCGCTGACCGTGGTCACCCTGAGCTGGCGGCGCGCGTCGCCGACGGGGGCCGTCGAGCAGCAAGCCTGACGAGGGACTGTAATTGAATACGATCGCAAAGCGCTGCAGCATCCTCCGATTCCCGGTTATCGCCGTACTGGTCGCGCTGGGTCAGTGCGCACAGGCCCAGGAACTGACGCCGCGCGCCTACTGGCCGGCGCCTGTCGGGACCGATGTGCTGGTCGTCGGGTACGTGCACAACACCGGCGACATCCTGGTCGATCCGTCGCTGCCGATAACGGGCGTTGAATCGGACATCGACGCGTTTGCGGTGACCTACCAGCGGGCACTCGACGTTTGGGGGCGCAGCGCGTCGTTGCAGTTCAACCTACCGTACTCGAACGGCCTGACGGAAGGGTTTGTCGAGGGCGAATATCGGCAGCGCAAGACCGTCGGCCTTGCAGACATGCGCGCACGGTTTGCGATCAACCTCGCCGGCGCACCGGCCATGGACCCGGCCGGCTTCATGGCCCTGCGGCAAGCGCCGCAGCCGATCGTCGGGGCCAGCGTCGTAGTGCAGGCACCGACCGGCGAGTACGATGCCGATCGGCTGATCAACGTGGGTACCAACCGCTGGTCGATCAAGCCGGCGATCGGAGCCATCATCCCGCTGCGGCCGACCTGGCTGCTCGAGCTGGAGCTGGGGGCCTGGTTCTACGGCGACAACGACGACTACCAGGGCGAGACGCGTGAGCAGGATCCGATCGTGTCGCTGTCGGCGCACCTGATAAAAAGGCTGCGCCCGGGCTTCTGGTTATCCCTGGATGCGAATTACTACAAGGGCGGTGAGACCCTGGTCGGCGATGCCCCGCCGCTCAACCTGCAGCGTAATGCGCGCGCCGGTTTCACGGACGTTATGCCGTTTCGCGGCCGGCAAGCGCTGCGCGGCAGTTTCAGTACCGGCGTCGAAACGCGCTCGGGCGGCGACTTCGACAGCTATTCGCTCGCCTATATCGTAGCCTGGTGAGTCCGTGGAAAAGACAGCTGGTTCATCGACAAGAATATATTCGAAGCCCGTGACGATCGAGCAGCGCCAGCTGCTCCCGTTGCATGGTGAATGCCAGCGCAGCCCGGCACCGACCACGGCAATTGCCCGCGTCACGCTGTCGCTTCTACCCTGTGTATCGATGCTCGTCAGCCTTTCACCTCGTGCACCGATGCCAGCGCGGCCGAACAACGCCGGTGCCCAGCTTGCCGGGAGCTCGTGTTCCCAGTCCAGGCCGACGGTCACCTGCCAGGTGTCGACAAACAGGTCCGGCCGGTCGCCGTATTGCGGCTTGCCGTAACGCACGTCAGCAAACCCGGTTGCGGGCCAGGAATCGCTTCCAGGCAGAAGCGGCACCGGAAAGCGGCCCTCGAGCTGCATCAGGACGTCCGGCAGGCGAATGCCGAACCCGACAGCGACACCGGATGCTTCGCTGGTCGGCGAGGATGCATCCCCGGTCGGTACGACAAAGCCGAGATGGCCGAAAGAGGACTCGCCGTCGAATTGCTGGTGGGTCTCGAGCACGAGCGGCCCGGCACGCAAACCGATGACGAGACCCGGCCGTGATTCCGCAGCGGCCGTCGCGGAACGCACCCGGTCGTCATCGTATCCCTCGCGCCACTCCCCGCGGATGCCGAGCCACCCGTCGAACCAGTGATTTCGTGCGGTCAGGTAGGCGCCGAGACTGCTGTCCCATTTTCCGCTGGTCGTCAGATACGTTGCGCCCCGCAGCCAGTAGCCGTAGTCGAGCCCGCCTGGCCAGTTCCTGCAACACCGACGTTCCGACTCTGCGACAAGCCAGCCGGTGACGGCGACTTCATCCGTTGCGGTGTACGGCAGCATCTCGATATCGCTGCCGATCAGCTGGTGAAAACCGTTCTGGATTTGTTCGCCGTGAAACTCGCTTGCCGAGCGAATGCCCGAGCCGGCAACCAGGAGGTACCTTTGCTCGGGCGTGACTCGATCGACCAGGGTGTATCCCACGGACAGCGCCAGTTCGTCGATGCGGCCGGTGGGTTGCGTCGATAGCGTCAGGATGCTGTGGTCGATGAGCATCTGCCAGCGGCTTGCGAGAGCGAACGACAGCTTGATCTGCTGTGTCCGATAGTCGTCGGTGCTGCCGCCCCGACCCAGAAAATCGTTGTTGAAGTCGAGGTAGGCGGTGGGCCTGACGGTCGGCGGCAGGGGTGGCGGCAGCCCGGCGATCTCGCCGCCATGCGCCAGCAGGGCGGGCAGAAACCAGAGCAGGCATAGAACGATGCGCGCGGTTATTCGGGTTCGAACGGCTCTAACACCCTGCGCGTCACCTTCAGTCGTAGCAGAGCAACTGGATTTTCCTGACCGCGCGATCCATTGCGTCGTCGCTTTCCGCATCAATAAGACTCTGCTTTGCGGCCATGCACTCGGATGCTTCCTCGTTCATCTCGGCTACGATTTCAGGCTCGCTCAGCAAGGATTGGGTCTCCGCGGCACAGGCCGTTGCCGGTGCGCGGCGTATGTTGGCGCTTTTGCCGGACTGCTCGACGTACACGCAGTCGTCTTTCTGGATTTCGGTCTGCTCGGTCGCCACCTGCACCGCGGAGCCGTCGCCCATCGAGACGGTGTAGATCCGGCCCGGCTGGGTCTTCGAACCGGCGGCGGCCGCACCCATGATGGCACCGATCGCCGCATTGCGGTCACGCCGGCTCGAACTCTTGCTCGACCGCGTGAGTGCGGCACCGAAGGCGCCGCCGACCAGCGCGCCACCCACGGCGTTGCCATCGTTGAGATCGACGTTCCGGACGCTGCTCACCGTGCCGGTCCGAACGCTGACGGAGTCACCGGCACGCTGCGCCAGCGCATCGGTCATCAACAGCGCCCCGCACAGCGGGCCGAGCAGCACTGCAATCTTTAGCTTGTTCATGTATCTCTCCGGTCAGAAGCGAAAGCTGAAGCCCGCCATCGGGCCCTGGTAAGAAAAATCCGTCGTCAGGTCGACCATCGTATCCGATGCCCACAGGCAGGGTGTGATGGACCAGTTCAGGTCACTCTGTGCAAAGGCTGGACTTGCAAAGGTGCCGACGATCGGCAAGACGATCAGGGCAAGTCGTCTGGTGAGGCTCATTGTGCACCTCCGTAGGGCTTGTAGTGGAACTTGACGCCGGCCGCCGAGAACTCGGCCATCAGGCCGATATTCGTTAACGGGATGATGGCTACACCGTCGCTGTAGGCCGGTGTACCGGCGACGCCGACCGTGCCGACATCGAGGCCGGCCTGGCCCGTGAACTGCATCTCGCCTTTTTTCAGTCCCTCGAGCGCCGCCTCGTCTTTGAAAAAGATGATCATCGCGAAGTTCTTCGCACCACCCTGGATGCCGGAGCTGACTTGCCAGTAACCGACCGTGCCGACAGCGGTGTCCTGCTCGACGACGACGCCTTTGCCGTAGGCGCCGCCAAAACCCAGCGCGACCCGCGTGATGCCGGGCCATACCGCGTAGGCGTAGGCACTCTCGAAGTAGGGATGGCTGCGTTCGACCCTGGTCCGGATGCGCTGCGCCGCCTGCGCCGCGCGCTGTTCGAGCCTGTTATCCGGCGCTGCCTGCCATTCGGCCACGGCAACCGTGCCGGCGCCGAGGGTCAGCAGCGTGAGGACGAGATGCGCTGTCCAGCGGGTTCCGTTCATCAGTATCGCCCCAGCGTGCATTCGAGATGTGCCGTTATCCAGTCCGAACCGCCGGCAACGTCCCCCAGGATGTCCGACGTGCCGAAGATTCCGGACCGGTGCACGACGGTGATGCCCGCGTAACAGTCCTGCATGCTTTCCGCTTTGAACAGCCGCCTCAGCGGATAGTCGAGCTGCAGCTCCAGGTAGTTGAGAAAACGGGAAGTATTGCTTTCCCTGTCCACCTGCTTGCGCTGCTCGGCAATCGGTACCTTGTCGGCGTAGGACATGCCAAAGCCGAAGCTGTAACGGAACCATTCATCGTTGGTCCAGGGCGAGTAGCCCTTTCCCGTTGCGGCTACGAACAGGGCATAGCTCCAGAAATTGCCGTTGCCCTCGTCTTCCTCGAAGTGGCGGAAGAGCGCGAACTTGCCGGTGAAATCAATGCGTGGGCCGTCGCTCAGCAGCTTGCCGAGGGTAAGGCCCGCGATATTGGTGTCCGCGTAGGAACTCTTGCTGAAGTCGCCGTGATCGATTTCGCCGACGATGTTGCCGTCTGCCTGGTAGCCGTAGTTCACTTTCCAGGACCACTCCCTCGCCCGGTCGGAGGAGATATAGAGCTCCGGATGGCGCACGTTGCCGAAGACATAGGTACCGCCGGCAAAAAACACGGTGGCGGATTCGAGGTCGGTCAGCGGGCTCTCGTCGATCACGTCGTCGCTGCCGGTGAAACCCATGTTGGCAAAGAACTGGATATGGTCGGCAAGCCACCACGTCGTGTTCAGGCCGAAGCTGAAATATTGCGCCGCGCCGGGCATGTAGGCCGGCCGATTCTGCCGCTCTTCGTCCGGGCGCACGCCATAGTAATAATTGGCCAGGTCGTCGCTGTTCCAGGCCCAGCTGATGAAGGGCGAGAACGACAGGCTGCCCCGGTCGATCGGGTAGCGGTACGTCACCTCCGCGCTTTGTCCCTCGTGCCGGCCGAGCGCATCGCCCAGGTAGTTGACGTTGACGCTGCCCCATTTGCCGCGGTACCGCGCCTCGATGCCGGCATCGAGGCTCTGCCTGCGCTTCTCCATGCCTTCGTAGTAGTCGCTGCGATCCGGGTCGAGCTGGTTGAAGCGGTAGCGCCCGAGCAGGTTAAGCTCGATGTGGTCGTTGCTAAACAGGTGCACGCCACCGGCCGTGCCGCGGAAGAAAACGTACTTGCCGTTGTAGAGGTACAGGGGAACGAGGTCGAATTTGCGAATCTCGTCGTTCTCGGAATCGAGGTAGAGATCCCGCCCGAGCCGCAGGCCGCCCCCGAGTGCCGTTGTGCCTTTGGGCGTATGAAAAAAGGGAATCTCCGCGACCTCGTACTGGGCCAAACCGGGCACTGCGCCAAGCAACAGTGACAGGCCAATCAAAGTGCGTCGTAGAGAAAACTGCATTATTCTGTGCCTCTGCGCCAACAGTCCCTAGAACGAGCCCTGCAAGAAGATCATCGGTCCCTTGAAGCGGACTTCGGCCGTTCCTCGCCACAGCGCATCGGCGAGATCGACGTCGATGTCGAACCAGTCGTAGCCAATACCGAGGCCGATATTGTCGAAGGTACTGTGCTCAAAATGCACTGCCGCGTGAGTGATGGCACCCGCAACGTCGTCGACTTCCAGGAAGAACCACTGGCCGCGTGCCAGGAATACCCACTTCTCGCTCAGTCGCCGTGCGCCGCTCAGGCCGAAGACGGGCAGGGGGGCGGTGACGCTCGCGAGTTCCCGCGTGAACACCGGTGCATCGACATCGTCGGTGAACGTGCCGTTCAGCACCGTGCGAAGCCGGGTGAGGTGCAAGCCTGCACTGAGGGCCAGGCCCCAGTCGGGATGCCGCACGACACGATACGCATAGCTGAGTCGGGTGACTTCTGTCGTGAAGGACGAATCGATTTGCGCGGTGATCGGGAAGACGGTTTCGCCGAAACGAATCTCCTCTTCGATACGCTTGGTACCGTAGCGCTTGAGGTTGAAGTACTCTATTTCCAGAAAGTGGCGATCGCGAAAGCGCCACCGGGCTGCCGCGAGCAGCGTGTTCTTGCGCTCGTCGAGATTCAGGTCGTCTTCGAAATCGAGTCGCGAACCGAGGTTTCCCCCGGGACCGTCGACCTCCGCAAGGGTCGACGAGTCGAGTACATAGGTGCCGACTCTGAAATAGAACGGGCTGAGTTCGGCCTGCGAATCGAGGGCACCGCTGATGTCTGCAAGAGAACTTGCCGCCGCGCCAAGGCACAGAATCACCAACCTGGCCTTGAACCCGAATCGCATTTGCGTACCGCATTCCGGAATCGACGTACC
>JARRMH010000204.1:0-5063 GCA_037386205.1 Woeseiaceae bacterium
GCCTTGCGTGCCGTGACGACAATCTCGTCGAGAAGGTCGGCGCGGGCTGTTGCCATGATCAGGATACTCAAACCCAATAGCCCACCTGCCCGCATCGAGGCATGAAGCGGCCATTCGACTATTGCCATGAACATAACCGGCCTCCCGGGGCTCCGGGAAGACTCCCCGGGCTGGATTGGAGGGGGCTGCAATCAGCGTAGAGCCAATTGCTGGTGCTGTCGAGCACTATTTGGGCCTGTTCGGCGGCGGTGCCGAGGGCAAACGGGCCCCGCCGTGGTGAGGTATCGGCCAACGACCGGCAACGGGCGATGTCATGGGCACAACGCCTGAAGCGGGTATTCGCCATCGACATTGAGACCTGCCGACAATGCGGCGGGCTTTCCGGGTGGAACGGCAAGATTCTCGCGCCCCAACGACAAAGGGCGGGGCCGGCTCCGTCCGATGGCGGCCTCAATCCCCTCTCGTCGGCCCGCTTTCAGCCGGTTTCAACTCGCTCCGACGGTTTCGGTCCTGACAAAATGGCACCTTAGACGCACTATCCGCAACCGGTGCTACTAGGCTTTTACCAGCGACTTCCGCCGACGCTGGTGCGAGCCTGGCGACCCGCCGCGCAAGCATGCACCGGCCAACCAGTCACAGGACGGCACCATGCTGCCGGTCGTCGACGAGGATGGGGGCGCAGGCCACAGCTGAGGCTGCCGCCGCCCCCCTGCCAGTCACTGCATCTACAGTAACGCCGACGCCACGCCTCGGGGACCTCGTTATACTCTCCCGGGCTATCGGCCCTTGACACCCACAGGGATACGCAGCAGCCGCGGTCCCGGGCCGACTGGCGCAATAGGCAGGTCGCCATTGGTCACGAAGACGCTGGTTTTCTGGCCCGGTCGTGTGCCGAAGGCAAGACTCAACGGGATATCGAACGCGTTGTCGAAACTCTCGACGCTGGAGCGTATGGGTACGCCATCGGCAGGGTCGACCCTCACCAGTGGCGGGAAGAAACCCACGGGTATGTGGCCGGGCAAGACTGCGTGGATGTGCCCGAACACATCGGCTGCGATACCATCAATTGACGGCAGTGCAAAGAATGCCGTCACCGCTTCGACTGGACCCGCACTGCCGTCCGGGAGGACCGGAACGCGGAGGATCTGGCCTTTCTCCGTGTTCGCCACGTAGACCGAATCGGGCGGTACGAAGGCAATGCCGTTGGCTCCCACGGTCGGGAAGCCGAAGGGGTCATCGGGCAGCGGCGCGAGCGCCGGATCATCCGTCCAGAGCTCGAACTTCGAGGCTCCACGTGCAAGGCGCCAGATAGCGCCACCGACCGGTGGCAATATCGGACCGCTGTCGCTAACGTAAAGCGTGCCTTGTTTGTCGAATGCCAGGGCATTGGGAAAGGTGATCTGCTCGGAACCGGCAATACGCTGCTTGTCCTTGCCGCTGGCCTTGATACGCCAGACGCCGTGATCATCGCCTTCGTGCACGGCTGCCCAGAGATCGCCGTCTCTATCAACGGCCAGCCCTAGCAGGGCGCTGCCCGGTGACCGCGCGAAGGTCGCGATAACCACGTCTTGCCGACACCCGGGGGACAGTTTGCGAAGCTCCGAGTCAAACTCGCCGCCCGCAACAGCGGTCCGGTTGCCGTAGTAAAGGTTGCCTTCACTATCGAATGCAATCCCCTCGGGCTTCTCGCCTTGGGCCAGTTCCAGGACGATTTCCACGTTCCCGACTGGCACTTGATCCTGGGTTGATACGGGCTTTTCCGCCAATGTGCAATCCGGTTCACTGGCGTGAACGGTGTTGATGACAGGCTGGAATAGATAGAGGACGGACATCGCCGCCACTGCGAATTGCCTGATTTTCATGGAAATTCCTCCGTGGGTTGGTGCGACAGTTCACTTCAAAGCTGGTCCAGGGCGGCTGAATTAGCAAGCGACAGCATGCGACATGCACGATTTGCCGTGTCGTGTCGCACCCTGCTCCTCGTCTATACTCGAATTTTGGCTATCGACAGGAAAGGAGGCAGTCGATTAATGGCCGGCCTGGAGCAGGCAGACGAAAAGCTCAAGTCGTGGAAGGCGATCGCCAATTACCTCAACCGCGATGTGAGGACCGCACAGCGTTGGGAGCGGTATGAAGGCCTGCCGGTTCATCGCCACGATCACCGTAAACGCGCTACTGTTTTCGCCTATCCCAGGGAGATCGATGCCTGGTTGGACGACAGGTGCCAATCGACGAGCAGCCTCACCGAAGCGTCTCTCGCACACGTAAACCGGCGCGGGATCGAATTCTTTATCCTTGCAATCCTGTGTGCCGCCTTATCGATATTTGCTTACGACAAGTGGTGGAGGTCAACGCCCGGGACTGTATCGATCGCTGTCCTTCCCTTCAAGAATCTTAGCGGTGACTCTGATAATGCCTATTTCTGCGACGGAGTTGCAGAAGAAATTCTTAACGCTCTGGCTGGAGTTGATTCGCTCCGGGTGACTGCCCGTACTTCCTCATTCCGGTTAAGAGAATCCGAACTTGACGCGGTGGAGATCGGCAAGACGCTTGGCGTCCAGTATTTTCTTGAAGGCAGTGTGCGCAGTGCGGGCAACCTGATTCGAATAACTGCACAACTTATCGACGCATCGACGGGTTTCCATCTATGGTCCCGGACATTCGATGGCAACCCGGCCAGTATTTTCGCACTCCAGGACAGGATTGCCTCCGGCGTTGTCGCCTCACTGAGTGCCGAATTGAACCTGCAAGTTGACACTAGCCCCCTTGGCAACGTCACTGATAGCATCGAAGCGCATAATGCGCTAATGAGAGGTAGGGTCGCATTGGCTCGACGCACGCTGGCCAACACCACCCTCGCGATCGGCGAGTTCGAGAAGGCCATCGAGCTCGATCCGGACTACGCAATAGCACACGCCGAGCTCGCTAAAGCGCTACTCTTACGGTCAACTTTCGATCATCGAGCGTTTCCGTTACGCTCAGTCGCGGATCGCACAGCGTCGCATGTCGAGCGAGCGCTTGTCCTCGATCCAGATCTCGCCGAAGCCCGGGCCGCCTCCGGGCTTCTCGCCCAATTCAGAAACGATTTCGACGAGGCACTTGCCCAATACGGAGTCGCCTTACGCGAGAACCCGAACTACGCGATCGTACACACCTGGCTTGGTCATCTTTATCAAGACTACGGTTACTATGAGAAAGCACTATCCTCGTACGAGTCAGCGGCTGGCCTGGACCCGCTGTCCGGCACGGCAATATACAACTATGCTCTGTCACTATTAAATCATGGTCGCCTGGCTGAAGCACATCAGGCTGTTGAGCGCCTCGCAGCGCTGTTTCCCGATACGCACGCGATGATGCGGCGCGTCATCAGCGCCGATCCGGCTGACTGGTCCGCCTACACGCTGGCGGGACTCGATGCGCTGCTCATAGGTCCGATGGAGAGTTACAACAGGCGATACCTGGCCAACATGTTTGCCGTTATCGGTCTCGAGCAGGAGGCATTGGCGGTAATGGGCGAACCTTTGGCATCGGTCTATATGTATCTCGGCAGGCCTGAAGCAGCCCTGGAGTTACTGAAATCACGCTACCCGGCGCACCCTGATGATGACGACGAACGAGTAGTACTGGGGCGCACACTGGCAGCGGTTGGGGACTACGAGAGAGCCCGTCCGCTTCTTGAAAGTGGGTGGAACAGGCAAGCGGGACGAGTTTATGGTGACTTTGGCATCGGAGCTGCGGCCAATTTGGTAGTAGCCAGGCGAGCGATAGCCAGTGACGCTGATGTATCGGATTTGTTGGCAGCGATGCGGGAAGATGTGCGCCGCAAACGGGAGGCCGGCTTCAGTAGCAGGTTCGATCTTGGTGGCCCCTTCTGGACGACAGGCTATGAGGCAGGACTTACGGCGTATCTGGCAGGAGAGCGTGACACAGGGCTGGAGCTGATTCTGGCAGCAGTTAAAGAAGGCGTGTTTATTCCCGAGGGGCTGGCTTACTATGACTTCCTCTATGGCGATCCCGGGTTTTCGGCGATCCGCAGGCAAATAAGAGTTCAACGGTCAACGGAACGAGCCCAACTTCTTGAAATCGTCTGTTCAGACAACCCCTACTCATCCGTGTGGCAACCCGAGAAGGCAACGTGTGATGAATATCGGGCACGAATCCATTGAACGCTTCATCCGCTACACTGCTTGCCACATTCCCGGCGTTTCATCCATTACAACCCAACCGTGAGGACACACTCATGCTCAGCCGGCGACCTATTCTGGTCCACGGCTTGATTTCCACCCGCCTGGTTTGCGCAGGCGATTGAGGACATCTACCAGAATCTGTACCGAAGTCCTCGAATAGGGGAAAGCAGCCACCCTCAATCACAATAGAAAGTGCTCCTTAGCGGCATGGAAACCTCGATCAGCAGGTACTCGAGGATACGATTGAGAAGCGAGCAGCCTGTCAGGGCGAGTCACGGGATATAGAAAAAGAATCAAAAACAACCCGACGTACCCGACGCATTCCATAACTGGCATGGCTTTCGGGAATGCGGATATGCGACGGGTAGGTCAGGTACGACAGACTGAATGGAATTCCTGCTACCCTGCCTCCCTTCGGGTACGGATGGATGCTCGTCCCCCGCACCATCTCGTCCAGGTGACCCCGGATCTCGCTCTCATCGATCCGGATCACCCGACCCAGCGGGCTCGTGTTACCGTCTTCCATGGTGGTCTCGACCTCGTCTGGTTGTTGGTGAGTCGCATTTCCAATTTAGCCAGACCGAGACCACCGCCTCCTCAAATGTGCGAAAGATAATTTACGTTATCACGACCGACAACGGGCGATGTCATAGGCACAACGCCTGAAGCGGGTATTCGCCATCGACATTGAGACCTGCCGGCAATGCGCCGGGCTTTCCGGGTGAAACGGCAAGATTCGCGCGCCCCAACGACAAAGGGCGGGGCCGGCTCCGTCCGATGGCGGCCTCAATCCGCTCTCGTCGGCCCGCTTTCAGCCGGTTTCAACTCGCTCCGACGGTTTCGCTCCTGACAAAATGGCACCTTAGACGCACTATC
>JARRMH010000205.1:0-6484 GCA_037386205.1 Woeseiaceae bacterium
TCAGCTCGGCGGAAATTCGCCGTGCCAACAAGCTGTCGAGCGACAATATCCGCATCGGCCAGACGCTCAGCATCCCGATATTCAGCGGCGGCTCGCGGTCGACTATCCCGGGTAACACCTTGCCGACGCTTCCGGACGGGGGCGCGATGCCGAGGTATGCGGCCACTGTCGGTGCAATGTCGCGCGGCGCCACGGGCAGGCTGATATGCCCCCGGGATATGCCCGGACCCGCCACCATGATCGGCACGTGGGTGTCATAGCCGTGCGGTGAGCCGTGCGTGGCAGAGTCGACGTCGGGATCACTGGCCAGAAACCAGAACGGGGACCAGACGAGGACCACGTCGCCGGAGCGACCGTCATAGTATGAGGCTGCAACTTGCTCACCAAGCCGGGTTCGCGGCAGTTGCCCGTTCATTATCTGCGTGCGTGTGAATGCGTGGTCAAAGCCCGGGCTTTGCGCGATCGCGTCCGCAATCACCTGCTCGACACGCACCGGGTCGAGTCCCAGTTCCGCGACGCGCTGCCGATCAAAATAGAGACCCGGCTTTAACAAGGTGTGCACGACGTCTTCGTCGATCCTGAATGCCTGCCGCACCGCTTCGTTGGCGGTGGCCAGTATCTCCGCGGGGCGATGACGTGCGGCGTCAAAGCCGAGTTTCGCGCGGTACTCCGGGATGGCGTCGACGCCGTGGTCCGAGGTCAGTACCACGAGGGTCCGGTCGAGCGATACCCCCTCGTCGATGAACGCCAGCAGTTCGGCAATCGTTCGGTCGAGGCGGAAAAGATTGTCCTCTGCCTCGAGACTTCCCGGGCCGAACGCATGGCCGACATAGTCCGTTGCCGAGAAACTGACGGCGAGCACGTCGGTCGCCTCGCCCCGGCCGACGTTTTCACGGGCCACGAGCGTCTTCACACAATCCAGTGTGAGAGTGTCCGCGGCCGGCGTGTAACGGATCAGCCCGTATCTTTCCTCTGGCGTCCCCAGTACAGGATGCGGAAACGTGCGCCCGAGCGAGCCCCGCGACCGTTCCTCAGGGCGGTCGTCGTCTGTGCCCGAGTACCTCTGCCGATCCAGCAACAGGTCCCAGGGTCGGTCAATGAGTTTGTCGACCAGCGCCTCGTCGTTCCAGTCCTCGACCCAGGTGGGCAGATCATCGAAATAGTAAGTACTGCTGACGTACCGGCCGTCATCCTTGTTATACCAGTAAGCCTGGCCAAGATGGCCGCCCATGAGCACGGCCGCGCGGTCTTTCGTGGATACCGAAAACACGCGCGATTTGCCGCCGCTCGCGAGAATCAACTCGTCGCCGAACGTGCTCGAACGCAGCGTCGACGGAGATATGCCGCGAGCGTCCGATCCAAAAATACGGTGCTGCGGATCACCAACGCAGTAGGCGGCCCGGCCGTTCTCCCGCCAGTCATTGGCGACGATCCCGTGCTCCGCGCTGTTTCCGCCGGTCGCGATCGTCGCGTGCCCCGCGGCCGTGAGCGTCGTCGCGTGTCGATACCGGGCATCGCGGTAGGTGATGCCGTGATCCGCGAAATAACGAAACCCGCCGGGCGGGAAACGATCAAGGAAGCGCGTCGGCAGGTCTCCGCGCAACTGGTCGACAACGACCAGCAGTACGAGGCGTGGTTCGGGCGCCGGCTCAGCGGCACCGGCATCATCCAGTCCGCATAGCAGGAAAACGAGGCAGCAATTGAAAATGCCTCGCATGTACTTTCTGGCAAGCATGGCGTTACGCGTTTTATCCGCTCAGGCACCGGGTATCCGGCGTGTTTATTCCATTTTTACACGATCAGGCCAATGATACGAAACGCTCTCCGCGGTTTACCGGTCTGCGCCAATTTGAAAGAATGATTTTTTGAATGCGCCACCTCGTGCCATGCCCATAGAGCAACTTCCGAATCACCTTATCAACCAGATCGCGGCCGGCGAGGTCGTTGAACGGCCCGCCTCGGTGGTCAAGGAACTCGTCGAAAACAGCCTCGATGCGGGCGCGCAGACCGTGCAGGTGGATATTCTCGGCGGCGGGCAGAAGCTGATTCGTATTCGCGACGACGGCAAAGGGATTCCGCGCGATGAGTTGCGCCTCGCGCTGTCGCGGCACGCGACCAGCAAGATCACGAGCCTCGATGACCTGGAGGCGGTCGCTTCACTTGGCTTCCGGGGAGAGGCCCTGCCGAGCATCGCATCGGTCGCGCGGCTCACCCTGTGTTCGCGCACGGCAGAAGGCGACACCGCGTGGCAGGTTGAGGCCGATGGCGGCGATGTCAGCGATCCGCTGCCCGCTGCGCATCCCCAGGGGACGACCGTCGAGGTACACGATCTCTTCTACAATACGCCCGGCCGTCGCCGCTTCCTCAAGACCGAGCGCACGGAGTTCGGTCATATCGAGAAATGGATGCGGCGCCTGGCGCTGTCGCGCCCCGGGATCGCGTTTACGCTGACACACAACCAGCGCACCGTGTTCAGGTTGCCCGCGGCGAAAGATAGCGACACTGAGCAGCAACGAATCGCCAAGCTCTGCGGCGACGGCTTTGCGGAACAGGCCGTGCGCATCGAGCGCGAGGTCGAGGGCATTGCTCTGTCCGGCTGGATCGCGCTGCCGACCTTCAACAGAAGCCAGCCCGACCTGCAATACTGGTTCGTCAACGGCCGCAGCGTCACGGACAAGACGCTGGCGCACGCGGCCCGCCACGCGTATCGGGACGTGTTGTTTCACGGTCGCTACCCGGCGTATGTCCTGAGCCTGACGCTGGATCCGAAAGGGGTAGATGCGAATGCGCACCCGGCGAAGCACGAGGTTCGCTTTCGCGACGGCCGCCGCGTCCACGGCGTCGTGTCGCAGACGCTCGAGGCGGCACTTCAGGACACGCGGCCGGGGCAGCATGACGTGGCGCCTGTGCCGATGACCCGCGAGCGGGTCGTCAGCCAGGAGCGGATGCCGCTGGGTCACGGTCCGTCCCGTACCGCAGTGCAGGAGTCGCTCGCAACGTACCGGGCGCTGGCCACGGCGCCGTCGATGGCCGACGTTCCGGAGGAGGCCACGGAGGTTCCGCCGCTCGGCTTTGCGCTCGCCCAGCTCGCCGGGACGTACATCCTGGCCGAGAACAAGGAGGGCCTCGTCGTCGTCGATATGCACGCGGCCCACGAACGCATCACTTACGAGAAACTCAAGAAAAGCTTCGACGATCGCAGCCTCGTGCGGCAGCCCCTGCTGGTTCCCGAAACGGTTTCGGTGGCCGAGAACGAGGCGAGCCTGGTCGAGGAATCCGGAGCGGAACTCGAAACGATCGGTCTCGTCGTCGATCGGTCCGGCCCGACGACACTGACAGTGCGGGAAGTCCCCGCGTTGCTGCGCCAGGCGGATGTCGCCTCCCTGCTCAGGGACCTGCTGGCCGACTGGTCCGAGGCCGGGAGCAGCAGCCGCATCCAAGACGAGAGCGACGCGCTGCTTGCGACGATGGCCTGTCATCACTCGGTGCGGGCCAACCGCCTGCTGTCCATCGACGAAATGAATGCGCTGTTGCGCGAGATGGAGGCGACCGATCGCGCCGACCAGTGCAACCACGGACGGCCGACCTGGACCAGCATCACCATGGCGGAACTGGATCGTTTGTTCCTGCGCGGTCGCTGATCCGGGACAATGACCGATACCGCCATCCTCCTGATGGGCCCGACTGCGACGGGCAAGACCGAGCTTGCGATCGGGCTTTGCAAACGCTTTCCGTGCGAGATCATCAGCGTCGATTCGGCGCTTGTCTACCGCGGCATGGATATCGGCACGGCCAAGCCCGATCGGGCCACGCTGGAGCGCCATCCCCATCGGCTGGTCGACATACTCGAACCGGAAGACAGCTACTCGGCCGGCGAATTCGTGCGCGATGCGTATCGCGAGATGGACGAGATTCTTGCGGCCGGGCGGATCCCGCTGCTCGTCGGTGGCACGATGAGGTATTTTCGGGCGCTGACGCAGGGGATCGCGAAACTGCCCGCTGCAGACGAGGACACTCGCGATGCGATCGACACGCAAGCGGCGGCTCATGGCTGGCCGGCGCTGCACGAGGAGCTCTCGCGCATCGACCCCGAGGCGGCCGCCCGCATCCAGCCGCACGACCGGCAGCGTATTCAGCGCGCCCTCGAAGTCTACCGGGTCAGCGGCAAGTCCCTGAGCGCATGGCAGCGCGCGACATCCCCGCCGCGAGGCGATATCCACTACCTGAAGGTCGGCCTCAACATCGAACCGCGCAGCATCCTGCACGAGCGCTGTGCCGCGCGCCTCGATGCAATGCTCGGCGCCGGTTTCGTCGCCGAGGTCGCGGGGCTGCGGGCAAGACCCGCCCTGACGGCTGCCCATCCGTCGATGCGGGCCGTGGGCTACCGGCAGTTCTGGCAGCATCTCGATGGCGACTTCGACCTGGCCGAAGCCTGCGAGCGCGCGCTGTACGCGACGCGCCAGCTGGCCAAGCGGCAGGTTACCTGGCTGCGGTCGGAAACCGGCATTTTTCACGCAGACCCCCTTGAACGGGGTGCGATTGGTGCTATATCTGCTTTTCTGGCGCGGTCGCTGTGATAGACTTTTTGAACGCTTAGGCTGGAAGACTCCGTGCGGCACCCCGGCGCCACCGGGACGGACTTTCAAGTATATGAATAAGAATAAGGATTCCCGATATGGCTAAAGGGCAAACGCTGCAAGACCCGTTTCTGAATATTTTGCGCAAGGAAAAGGTTCCGGTATCAATCTACCTCGTCAATGGCATCAAGTTGCAGGGACAGGTGGATTCGTTCGACCAGTTCGTGGTCTTGCTGAAAAACAGTGTTAACCAGATGGTTTACAAGCATGCGATTTCGACTGTCGTGCCCTCGCGTAACGTGCGCCTGCCGTTGCCGGACGATGATGCCGAGGCCGGTGACGACTAGGATTCATTTAGCCAGCGGGCTTGTCGGCCACCAATCCTTACCAGATGGCTGCTGATTTTTTCGAACGACCGCAGAGCGGCGAGCGTGCAGTGCTCGTCCATGCCGGTCCCGACGGATTGCCCGAGGAATCCGAGCGCGAAGGCTGAGCTCGTGATCTCGTCGGCGGCTCTGAGCCCGAGCCAGGAACGCAACCTCGAGAAAGTCCTGCAGTGCCGGGTGCTCGACAGGGCCGGCCTGATCCTCGACATATTCGCGCAGCGTGCCCGCAGTTTCGAGGGCAAGCTGCAGGTCGAGCTTGCCCAGTTACGTCACCTGTCGACGCGCCTGGTGCGCGGCTGGACGCACCTTGAGAGGCAAAAGGGCGGTATCGGGCTGCGTGGGCCGGGCGAGACCCAGCTCGAGACCGACCGGCGCCTGATCGGCAAACGTATCCGCCAACTGACCGAGCGTCTGGACCACGTCGACACGCGCCGCAACATCAATCGGGCGAACCGTGTCCGCGCGGGGACGCCAACCGTCGCGCTGGTCGGCTACACGAACGCCGGCAAATCGACGCTGTTCAATGCGCTGACCGACGCCGGCGTGTATGTGCGCGACCAGTTGTTCGCCACGCTCGACCCGACGGTCAGGCGCCTCGATCTGGCGGACGGGAGCCACGTCGTGTTGGCGGACACGGTGGGATTCGTGCGCGATCTTCCGCACGAACTGATCGCCGCGTTCCGTTCCACGCTGCAGGAGGCCCGCGAGGCGGACCTGATCCTGCACCTGATCGACGCATCGGATCCGAATCGCTGGCAGCGGGTCCGGCAGGTGAACGCGGTGCTCGAGCAACTGGGAGCAGACGAAGTACCACAGATTCGGGTGTACAATAAAATCGACAAACTGGATCGCAAACCAAAAGTCACCAATAATCTCGACGGTGACGGGCGCGCCGTCTGGATTTCCGCGACCACGGGCGAGGGCCTCGAGTTGCTGAAGGACGCGATCGCGCGACGCCTGCAACGACGGACAGTGCATCGATTTATCCATCTCGAACCCGCGCAGGGACGCCAGCGTGCGCGCTTGTTTGAGCTGGGGGCGGTACTGAACGAAGAGGTGCTCGACGACGGCAGCTGGTCGCTCGAGCTGAAGATGCCGGAGAAAGACCTGAAGCGCTTTCTCAAGCATGAAGACCTCACCGAGGAACAACTGGTGCCGGAACCGATCAAACGATCGGCATCGGCTGCAAACGAGTGAAGAGTAATATGGCCTGGAACGAAGACGGAAATGGCAAGGACCCGTGGCGACGCGACGGGGATCAGCCCAACGACCTGGATCAGATCGTGCAGGAGTGGCAGAAGAAATTCAGCCGCATCCTTGGGAGCCGCGGCGACGGAGGCGGCAGCGCAACGGGCGGCATCGTGCTGGATATAGTCCTGGTCGGGGCCTGGTTGCTGACGGGATTCTACCGGGTCGACGAAGCCGAGCGTGGTGTCGTGCAGCGTTTCGGGGCTTACACCGAAACGACGTTGCCGGGACTGCGATGGCACCTGCCGTACCCGATCGAGACCGTCGACATGG
>JARRMH010000206.1:0-6641 GCA_037386205.1 Woeseiaceae bacterium
GAGGTGAGCACCGAGGCGGGTCAGCGGTGTTGCCACCCGGCGCCGTCCGGGGACAGCGCGAGAATGTCGCCGTCCGTGTCCACGCCCAGGCCCTCGACGGTGCGATTCGCGTAGTTGAAGTACGCGACGATCTGGTTGATCTCGAGGATCTCGCCGTCGTCCCAGCCGGCCTCGCGCAGGGCCTCGACGTCCGCCGGTTCCATCTCGGCCGGCTTCTCCGTCAGCCGTCACCCAGTTGCGAAAACTCGATTCCTTGCGCACGAACCGGCCCTTGGTCGCCTTGGTGTCGTACCAGTCCGTGTGCCACTCGCCGTCGATCAGGAGACCCATGTTTCTTCCCCGTTCGTCTGTTTGGTAAAAGGTGCGTCGCCCGCATCTCGGTCCCGGGAACCGGTCAGCGCCCGCAGGTCCTCTACGATCACGGCGACCGATGGCGTCACGAACAGGACCATGAACGCCGATACGACGATCCCGAATCCCAGGCTGACAGCCATCGGGATCAGGAACTGCGCCTGGGGACTGGTTTCGAACAGCAGCGGCGCAAGGCCGAGCGCCGTCGTCAACGTAGTGAGCAATACCGGCCTGAAACGGCGCGCGGCCGAGTCGGCCGCCGCTGTGACCGGCGACCGCCCTTCGTCACGATACTGGTTGTAGAGATCAACGAGCACGACTGACGCGTTCACCGCGACACCGGCGAGCGCGACGATGCCGAAGACAGAGATGAACGACAGCGCGAATCCCAGCACGAAATGGCCGAGGATTGCGCCGGCTACGCCCAGCGGTATAGCAACCAGAATGGCGAGCGGTTGTGCGTAAGACCGCAGCTGGGTGGCGATCATTGCGAATATGATCAGCACCACGACAATGAACGCGCTGCCGAGCTGGGCCAGGTCCTCGTTTTGCTCGCGCGTGGTTCCCGCCCGCACCCACCGCAGTCCCGGGTAGTCCTGTTCGAGCCCGGGCATCAAGGAGGCGACGATTTCGTTGTTGACGTCCGTCGGTGTTGACACGGCTTCATCGACATCGGCGCTGACCGTAACGACGCGCCGGCCATCGATGCGCTCGATTGACGAATAGGCGCGACTCTCGTCAACGCGTGCGACGGTAAACAGCGGCGCACTCCCCCCGGCGGGAAGCTCGACGCGGAAACTGTCGAGGGAATCGAGGTTTCTCCTCGTCGATTCCGGATAGCGGACGTAAACGCGAACTTCCTCGCGGCCGCGTTGGATACGCTGCACTTCTTCGCCGAAGAAGCCCTGTCGTACCTGGACCGCCACGTCGGCTTCGCGCAGGCCCGCTGCGCGTCCGGCCGGCGTCAACTCGAACACGAGCTGCCGCTTGCCGAGATCGAAGCTGTCCTCGATCTGGTTGACCCCGTCGATGGTCGCAAGCTGCTGCTTCATTTGCTCCGCAGCGGCGATCAGCGCGGCCTCGTCCTGGTGAGCCAGTTCGAATTCGACGTCCGACCCGAAGCGGACGAAGCTGGAGGAGAAACTGACGCGCTCGGCACCTTCGATGCGGCCAACCCGCTCGCGCCAGAGCCGTTCGATCTCGGCGGCGGGCGTGACCCGCTCACCATAGGCCGTCAGCTCGATGCGGACCTGGCTCGCGCGGCCGCCGGCCGTGGATGTGACCGACTGGAACAGCGACTCGCCGGTATCTGCACCGATTTCCTCGGCAACCTCATAGGCGGCTGCCGTCATGCGTCTGATTGCTGCGTCGGTGCGCTCGAATGGAGTGCCTTCCGGCATCACGAGCGACGCCGACAGGCTGTTGCCTTCGACCGACGGAAAGAAAATGAACCGTACGGTGCCGCTCTGCACGAGGCCTATACACAGGATAAAGAACGCGAGTGCTACCCCCAGCGTCGCGTAACGCCACCGGGCGGTAAACGCGACGGCCGGCCGGACGAAACGATCACGCAACCAGTCGATGCCGCCGGCGATTCTGGTCTGGATGCGCTTGATCACCCCGCGCGACCAGGGTTTGCCGTGGCTCAGGTGGGCCGGCAGGATGCAAAAGGCCTCGAGCAGGGACATGAGCAATACGCTGATCACGACCAGCGGGATAGCGCGCGTAATGTCGCCGAAGGTGCCTCCCGTGAAGAGGAGCGGAGCAAACGCGGCGACCGACGTCAGCACGCCGACGACGACGGGTGCGAGCATCCGGTTGGCACCGACACTCGCCGCCTCCGGCCCGGGCAGGCCATTTTCCCGTTCGGCGTCGATGTTTTCGCCAATTACGATGGCGTCGTCGACCACCAGTCCGAGCACGATGATCAGGCCGAACAAAGAAATCATCGTCACCGTTACGCCGAGTGCACCAAACAACAGGAAGCCACCGCTGAATGCAGTGGCGATTCCGATACTGACCCAGACCGCGAGGCGGAGGTCGAGCATGAGCACGAGGAACAGGAACACCAGCGCGAAACCGATCAGTCCGTTGCGCAACAACAGGTTGATGCGCTCGCGGAGCAACTGCGTTTCGTCACGCAGTTCGACCAGCTCGACGCCCGGCGGCGGTGTGTAGCCGCCGAGGACCCCGTCAACAGCGGCCTTGACCTGCAGAACGTCTTCGGCTTCGGCGCGGGCCACTTTCACGAAGACGGCTGGTCGTCCGTTGTAGACGTTGCGCAACTGCTCGCGCACGAACCCGTCACGAACCTCGGCGAGATCACCCAGCGTGATGACGGAGCCGTCTGGCAATGTCCTTACGACGATGCTTTCGAATTCCTCGCCGGTCTGGCGCTTCTGGTTGGTACGCAACAGGATTTCGCCGGATTCGGTCGTAATCGACCCACCCGCAAGATCGAGGGACGAGCGCCGCACGGCATTGGCGACATCGGCGAAGGTCAGGTCGTAGCGACGCAGGGTTTCTTCGCTGACCTCGATTGAAATCTCGAGGTCGCGATCGCCTTCGAGGGACACGAGTGTCACACCGGGCTGCGACAGGAGGTCGCGCTCGATTCCCTCGGCGGCGCGCCTGAGCGCCATGGGACCAACGTCGCCGACAATGGCAAGCGTAACGACGCCGCCTGTCGGCTTGGGCGCGACCACGACAGGCTTCTCGGCATTCTCCGGCGGAAAATCGCTGAGTCGGTCAACGGCCGACTCGATATCGTCCTTGACGAGATCCACGTCGGCGAAGTCGTTGGTCTCGACCACGATACGGCCGACATTTTCCGATGCGGTGGACGTGACGCGCTTGACGCCATCGATGCCGAGCACGGCTTCCTCTACCCTTCGAGTAATGCCTTCCTCGACTTCGGCCGGCGTCGCGCCGGGATAAGGAACGGTGACCACGACCGTGCCGGGTGAAATCGTCGGAAATACCTGGCGCTGCAGGTTGACGGCTGAGAGGGTACCGCCCACCAGCAATACGACCATCAGCAGGTTTGCTGCGACGGGGTTGCGAATAAACCAGTTGATCAGGCCGCGGCCCGCTGCAGCGGTAGTCGACGGTTGGGCGTCACTATTTTGCTGCACCGGGCACCCCTCCGCTGGAGGCCAGTTCGCCGCTGAAGGACGGTTCGACGAGTAGCCCGGCACGAACTTCCGGCGGCGGGATCGCGACAACACCGTCAGCCGGGTCGAAAGACCTGACGACCAGCGTATCGCCGTCACGTCCCAGGATCTCGACCTCGCGCTCAGCAAGTTCTTCACCCTCGACAACCCACAGCCGATCGCGAGACGTCATCGCAGCATGCGGCAGTCGCAAAGCGTCGTCGGTCTCTGTTCCTTCAATCTCGACCGAGACGAACTCGCCCAGCGTGAGACCGGACGGATCCGAACTTGCGATGAACAACGTACCCAGTCTCGTTCGCTCATCGAGCGTTGCTGCGCTGCGCACGACCTCGCCATCGACCTGCCGGCCTGTCGGCGTGGTGATCCTCGCATTGCGGCCATAAACGTCTCCAATGCGTCTCATTTCATCTGCCGACACCGGCACGGAAATCTCCAGGCTGGCCTCGGAGAAGATAGAACCGACTGACGCGTTGGTGCCGACGACCTGACCGAGGTCCAGGCGCGTCTCGAGGACGCGGGCGTCAAAGGGAGAGCGCACGATGGTTCGCGACAGCGCCAGCTCGGCAGCGGCTCGGGCCGCTTCGCCACTGTGGATCCGTGCTTTCGCTGCGGCGATTTGCGGCTTGCGCGCGATCAGGTCGGGGATGTCGCGGTCGGGGAAATTGCTTTTCCAGATTTGCCGTTCGGCGGCAGCCTCTGCCTCGAGGCGCGCCAGCTCGCTGCGCGCTACCTCGATCTCTGCGAGCGTGCGGTCGACAGCCAGCTCGTAATCAGCCGGATCGATGACGAACAGCACATCACCCTTTTCAACCCGGGCGCCTGTGCGAAAATTCCGGGCAACGTCGACGATACGGCCGGACACCTGCGGAATGATGTCGGTCACTGTCCTTGATTCGACGACACCATTGAGTTGGACGCGCGATTGGTAGGTGGCAGGAATTGGGGCGACGACGGTAACGGGAATCCGATCCGCGGCGACCTTCGGGCGCACGGACGACGTGTCCGGCTTCAGCGAAGCCGACAGCATGATGGCAGAGCCGACGACTGCGACAACAAAAACGAGTTGAAACGCGCCGGCGAATCGCGGCATGAATGTCGCCATGGATATTTCTCCCTTTATAGCCTGTGAAGGATGAGGCAATCGCCGGTGACATTCTGTATCGACTTGTAACAGGCCCGGCCTAAGGGCCTCGTGCGCTCTATCCGCCGGTGGGATCGGGGTGACCGACCGGAATGCGCAAGAGCGCTCAGAGGCTTCGAGTTGACAGACAGCTGATCGGGACGGCTATACTGCAGACACGACGGTTGGGTGGTTACGGGGCACAAGAGATCGGGCTCGTGCAGGCGCGTTCCTGTGTTGCGATCCGGACTTCGTCCGGCAGGTCGAGGCCTTAGTGCAACGCTTCGCAGGCCGACCAGCGTGGCGTCGGTGCCTCAATAACGGGAAAACAATGTCGGCGACAAGAACTGTTCTCACGTGCCTGCTGGTAGCAACGCTGGCTTCGTGCGCCACCGGTAAAGCAACACATGATCCTGCGTCGGGTCCGGCGTCAAGTTCAGCGCCTGCCGGTTCTCCGTTGTTCGATCGGCGGGGAGCAGAACCTCTGATCAACTTTGGCGGCGTACAGAGGGACCTTGCCGGATCCCCCACGCGCGTTCTCGTTCTCGGTACGCCTCACCTCAACAACCTGCCGGCCGAAACGTTCGAGCCGGCGATGTTATCCCTTTTGCTTAACGCGCTGGAGGAGTTCTCGCCGGACATTATCGCCATTGAAGCGGTTAATGGCCGGACATGTGATGAGATCCAGAGATATCGGGAACTGTACCCAACCGCGCAAAAGTATTGCAGGAATACAGATGCCGCACTCGAAGCGCTGCAGATGACTCGCCCCGAGGCGGCGGCAGCCGTGGAAGAGACGCTCGTTGTCTGGCCGACGGACCCAACGGCCCAACAACGTCGTCGACTTGCACTGCTCTTTTCCGGCGCGGGCGAACCATGGTCTGCTGCGCTGCAATGGTCTTTGCTCGATGAGCGCGAGCGTACAGCAACAGACGGAATCTCGAGAGAGATGGGTGCGCAGCTGGACAACGATCTTGCCTCAAGAAATGAGAATCGCCTGATCGGTATCGAGCTGGCAGCAAGGCTGGGCCATAACAAGCTGGTCGCGATTGACGATCATTCCGCAGACCTGGTCCAGACGCGGGCGCCCGACACGATGAGTCCGGCAGTTCAAGCTGCCTGGAGCAATCCCCACCCTCTGGAGGAGGAGTTCACGGCACGCCGACAAGCGTTTCCAGGCTCCCCGGAGCAGATCATTGAGAGCTACCTCTTTCTCAATAGCGAACCGTTCCAGCGCTACACGATTGAGGAAGACTTTGGCCAGGCAGCAGCGACCTCGGACTATGACGCTGCGGCACGCCAATACGTCGCCTGGTGGCAGACCCGGGGGCTCAGGATGGCCGCCAACGTCATCGAGGCGGCTGGAAACCATCCGGGTGCGCGCGTTCTGGTGATTACCGGTACATCCCATAAAGCCTATTTCGAGGCGTACCTCGACCAGATGCATGATGTTGAACTCGTAGATCTCAGAAAAGTATTATCGGCGCAGCCTGGATCGTGAATCGGGACCGGGATCGGGAAACATTCATGTGCAATACTGTGCCCGCTATCCCTGATCGGTGCACAGGCCAGTAGCCTGGAAATATTGCATGCTGATTCTTCCGATGGAGCAAACCTTCAATATTCGACGGCCGCCCGTCGTGACGTTCCTTCTGCTGCTGGCGAATGTCATCGTCTTCCTGGTCACGAGCTGCAGCGATCAAGAAAAGCTGTTCGCTGCTGCCGAGGCCTACGAGAGCCAGCAGATCCTCGGGGCCGAGTTACCACTGTACCAGGCCTACCTGAAGAGTCAGTCTGCCGAGGCCAAGGACGGGAGCAAACTCGACTCTGTCGATGAGCTCGGCGAAGAGGACCGCTTCCATCTGGCGATTCAGTTATTGACCGACCGCGAGTATGCGGAAGACCTCGAACGCAGTGCCGACAGGTTCACGCTTGAACAAATCGACGCCCTCGAGAAGAAGCAGCGTATTGTCGAGACCTATATCGACCGACTTGTG
>JARRMH010000207.1:0-9566 GCA_037386205.1 Woeseiaceae bacterium
AACGCACCATCGATACGCAGTACTACCTGATCAAGCCGGACGTGACGGGCAAGGCATTCGTCTATGCCCTGCTGAAAGCGGCGGATCGCGGTGTGCGGGTGCGTCTGCTGGTCGATGACATGTTCGTGCTGGGCAAGGATCGCGGCCTGGTCGCGCTCGACACGCACCCGAATTTCGAGATCAGGATAGTCAACCCGTTTCGGCGGGGGATCGGCGGGTTCGTCTGGACGGGCCTGACGGGTTTCTCGCGCGCGACGCGCCGCATGCACGCGAAGTCGTTCACCGTGGACAGCCAGGCGACGATCCTCGGCGGCAGAAACATTGCCGACGAGTATTTCGGTGCAAGCAGGAGTTCGAAATTCGGCGACCTCGATGTGATCGCCATCGGGCCGATAGCGCCCGAGGCGTCCACGATGTTCGACACATTCTGGAATCACGAGACGGCCCTGCCGCTCCCGGCATTCGCCAAAATGCCCGACGACCCGCAAGCGGAGCTGGAGTGGGTCCGCAAGGAACTTGCCGAGGCTTACGAGGCGGCCCAGCAGACGCGCTATGCGGAAGCGCTCTCCGGATCCGTCAGCCAGTTCATCGAAGGCTATCCGAACAGCATCGAATGGGCGCCGTACCAGCTCGTGTACGACTCACCGGACAAGCACCTCGGTGCCGATCGCGGTCCGGACGAATCCATTGTCACGCCGCTGTCCGAGGCCATCCTCGGGGCGCAGCAGGAAGTGTTGATCGTGACGCCGTACTTCGTGCCGCGGGACGAGGGCATCAACCGAATCATCGAGCTGGAAAAACGCGGCGTGGACGTCACGATCGTGACCAACTCGCTCGTGGCCAATAACCATACCGCCGTGCACGGCGACTATGCGCCGTCGCGCAAGCCGCTGCTCAGGAACGGCGTTCGCATCTACGAATTGAAGCCGAATGCCGAGTTTGCCGGATCGGAATTTGCCGACGAGGATTCGCGCGCCACGCTGCATACGAAGGCGTTCTTCGTTGATCGCGAACAGTCGTTCATCGGTTCATTCAATTTCAACCAGCGATCGGCGAACCGGGACTCGGAGAACGGCGTGATCGTCGAGTCGGCGAGAATCAGCGACGGTTTCACGGATGCGATTTACGATGCGGTCGGCACGCGGGCGTGGGAGGTGTTCCTCAACGAAGACGGCGACCTGCGCTGGCGAGGCTACGAGGACGGCCAGGAGGTCGTGTACGAGAAGGAGCCCGAGTCGAGCTGGTTCATGCGCTTCAAGGCAAAGCTGGCGAGAATTTTGCCGATAAAAAGCCAGCTCTGACGCCGCTGGTTGTACCGGCCTGAAACGGTTGAACAGCCTAGCGAGCGATCTTGCGAGCACTTTTGAGCTGGGCGACAACGGATTTTCCGGTGTCGTCGATAAGCACGGCGATGTTTTCAGCCTTCGGTCCTTCCTTTATCGACGACCAGACCATCTCCTGTGACGCGGCATCGAACAATTCGGTGCGGAACGTCAATTTCGTGTCGATCGATAGGTCGAGCGGATCGTTCAGTTCCTCGTAGTCGTACCGGAAGAGATTGAGAAAACTTCCATCCTTGCGCGAAACCTTCGTGCCCGTGATGGCGCTGCGCAGCTCGACATCCGTTTCGGTGTCGAGCGGATAGGTGACGACAACCGCATCGAAACCGTGTTCGTCAATCGCCTCGAGCACCTCAGCGCGACTGAGCCCCGTGTTGCCACCGGTTACGAGGTAATACGCTTTCGCCTGAACGCCCTCCGCCCTGAGGCCGGATACCACCGCGCGTTCGAACTGTGCCCGGGAATCGAAACTTCCCGCGACGCCGACGACGAGGAAATTGCTGTATCTCCCGGAATTCTCACCGGTGCCACCGGACGTCGCACAGCCTGACAGGGCGGCGCCCGCGATCAGCGCAAGCATGGCGCAATAACGTTTGAAGGGACCCACCTCGATCTCCTGGCAATTGACTGACCGGATCATAGCAGGGGAACCGTATGATGTTTGCACAACCCGCTGAGTCCGGTGCGGCTCAGGGCGTTGCAGCCTCGACACCGAGATTGTCGTCGAGGAACATGCGGAAGAGTTCGGCCCAGTGCGCTGCGGCATCATCGACCGCCAGCCAGTCTGTCTGCGCGCTTCCCCCCGTGCCGAACGCGGGGGCCTTGGCGCTGTCGGCGGCCCTGGCGAGAATCTGGCCGGTCTGCGAATCCTTCAACTGCATCAGGAAGACCAGTGCACCCGGCGTTGCCATGTCCCGGATTTCGCGGCGCATGCTGGCTGCGGCGGCGGCCGTGCTGCCCGCCTCGCGCAGATCGATGAGAGATGCCTCGACTGTCATCGTCGTCGGGCCGGGTTGCCGTGAAATCGAATAGGCCTCGAGTTCCTCCGAGAAGGCGTTGCGAAAGGTCTGGCGCAGACGCTGCAGATCCTCGTCCGACATCATTTTGCCTTCCGGGAAGTAGATTCCCATGTCGGTGGCCTGCAGGCGATCGTACTTGCTGAAGTCGGCGCCGACGGCGATCCGCGCGGATTCGATGCGGCTGTTATCGGGAATGACGAAACTCTGCGTTTCGACCGTCGCGCAGGCGGCCAGTGCGAGCAGGCCGGCGACGAATGCCGGTGCTCGTGCAAAGGATTTGTTTTGCGGCACGCCGCTGCGCGTCATACTGTACTCCTCAACTGATCGCCGAGAGCTCGGTGCGGTGTTACTCTTCGGGGCAAGCTCCCGCACCACGATATCAGAGTATGGACAGATGGATAAACGGATAATTCATATGCTGCTGGCCACGACGCTTGTGGCCCTCGGAAGCACCGCCGCGGCGCAGTCTCCCGGCGCGAACCCGGCCCAAGACGAGCGCGTTGCCGCGGCCCGGGTGATGGTGCAGGAGGGGCGCGATGAAATCATCGCCGAGGAAATGGGGCTCTCTGCGCCAGAGGCCGGCAAATTCTGGCCCGTGTACGAGACCTATCGGTCCGACATGAATGTCATCCGGGATCGCTATGCCACGACGCTCGGCCGCTACCTGGCCGCGTATGATGAGGGTGAGATAAGCGACGAGTTCGCACGGGAGTTGCTGGATGAGTGGCTGAAGTTCACGCAGGACAGCCACAAGGTACGGAAAGACTACGTCAAGAAATTCGAGAAGGTCTTGCCGCTCCGCAAGGTCGTGCGCTTCTACCAGCTCGAGGACAAGATGGACGCGGAGATCGACGCGGAGCTGGCCGTCGTAATCCCGCTGATGGAGGCGTTTTAGCGGCCGCTTTCGATCAGCGCCTCGACACCCTTGCGCGTAATCCGGGCCCAGTCCTCAACGACGCTGGCGGATGATTCAAATCGCGTCTTCACCTCGTCAGCGGAACGCCGCGTCGCGGCACCTTGCGCCGTAGCCGCGTCCACCCCGCGGGCGAGAATCGAATTGGACTGCGAATCCCGCACTTCGACGACGATGACCGCGTCGCTCGAGGCCTCCAGCAGCGCCCCGGACCGGCCGCCACGACCAACCGATCGCGCCGCAACCTTGACGACGATGTCCTGCACCCGAACGTGCAATGCCAGCGTATTCGGACCGGGTGTGTCGGTGATCGCCAGGCGCTCAAGCCCGCCGAATTCCCTGGCGAACGCCGCTGCCAGAGCGTCGCGGAACCGCTCCTTCTGCTCCTCGGTAAGAGGGAATTCCATGGCTGCCTGGTCCGGAGCGCGGTACGCCAGCTCGGGAGCCGCGAGGATGATTCGCGAGTAGGCGCCGAAGTTCGTATCCGGGCGCACCTGGGCGGTATCGAACGCACGCGACCTGACGGTCGCCAGGCCCTCGTAGTTGACGGTCGCAGTGGCCGGTACCGGCTCGCCAGCCGGTGCGCCGGCACAGCCGGCCAGTAACGCACTGGCCGCAACTGCAACTATCAGGCTCGGAGCTGAAAATTTCGGCATGCCGAAACTATACGTCAGAAGACAACGAGCGACTACTCGCCACCCTAGTTATCGCATTCAGCCGGGATTCACGAAAATTTCAGGGGCCGTTAAGCGCCCGGAAAGTATTCTGCAGGTGACATTCAGGGGAAGGACCCGCAACACGAGGCAGGAGATTGCCATGAATATCGTCATCGCAGCAGAAAAGCCCGGCATCGCCATGTTGTTGAGCGACTACGTGAAGCGCCCGGTCAATCCGGACGACATCGAAGTCAGTGAAAATCCGAACGAGACGGGCAGTTTTTTCGTCGGTTTCGATCTCGAACGCTACGTGATGTCCCCGAGCGGCGAGATTCATGCCGCCCGGATCCATCGGCTGCGCCGCGCATAGCGGCGCGCTAACCGGAACGCGTCGCGATCGCGGGCGTGATGTTGCTCGCCCGCCGCGCCGGCCCGGTCACGGCCAGTTGGCCGACGGCCCAGAGAACGAGCATGCCGATCGGTATCACGTACCAGGCCAGCGGTTCGAGCGAAAACGCTTCGACCATGGCGATGTTGAGACCGATCGCGAGCAAGGCACCGATGCCAAGCCCGATCGCGCTGACGATGGTGTTCTCGATCAGGAAGTAACGCACGATGGCCGGTTTGGTTGCCCCCAGTGCCCGCCGGATGCCGATCTGGCGGGTCCTGCGGCTGACATTGAAACTCGCCAGCCCGACGATGCCGAGCGCCGTGGGTCTGGTCCATCGTCACCATGTCGCGGACGATACGGTCCTTGTTGCTCGCGGCCAGACGGGCCTCGATTTCGGGCATCAACTCGTCACGCATGCCGGGCTCGGCGCGGACGATATAGCGGACGAATTCCGAGGGCCGCCGCTGCGGTACGAGCATCGACTTCTCGACCCCCGACCACCCCTGCCAGGGCGCCTGCAGCCTGTCGATGACGCCGACGACCGTGACCGGGTCGTTGTCGTTGATGAAGGCCGTTTTGCCGACCACCGAGCCGGTCTCGTCGGGCCACAGTTCCTTGGCAAGCGCCTCGGTGATGAGACCGTAAGCCGGCCAGGTGTTGTCATCTTCGATTGACCACGTGACCTGGTCGGGCGTGAAATTCTTGCCATCGATGACCGTAACATCAAACGTCTCGACGCCGTGTTCGTCGACGAAATAGATCGCCGTGCCCACCGACTCGGGCGTCTGGCTGCCCGGCTCGAGCGCCAGCGACATCGACCAGCCACCCTGGCGCAGCGGGAAGGAGTTCGAGGCGATCGCATTGACGACGCCCGGCGTGTTCCGGATCAGGTCGAGATCCTCATCGATCAGCGCCTTGCGCTGATCGCGCTCGTAGTCCATGAACAGCACGCTGGCAAATGCAAACGTGTTGGCTTCATCCATGCCGCTCTCGCGCTCGATCTTGCCGGCACGCTCCTGGATGATGCCGAACGCATTCACCATGATGGTCAGTGTCACCGCGATCTGCAGCGCGATCAGCACGAAGCCGGATTTGTTTCTCAGCATTGCACGCCAGATCGGTCCGATATCCATGTTGTTCTCCGTCGTCGTTTACTGAATGCGCAGGGTGCTGGCAGGCGAGACGCGACATGCCTGCCACGTCGGATAGAGTGCGGCGCCGAGCGCCGACACAATGGCCAGCGCAACAGCGAGCCCGGTCATTTGCCAGTCCATCGTCACGAGGTGGTCGATGAAGTCGTAGCCCGAAAAGACGTTCTCGATGCCCCGCAGACCGAGCCATGTCATGCCGATCCCGGCGATGCCGCCGGCGACCCCGATCATGCCGGCCTCGATAATGTACTGTTTGAAGAGTTCCGACTTGCTCGCACCGAGGGCGCGCCGCAGGCTGATGTCGTTGCGCCGGCGAATGACCTTGGCGAGCAGCAGCCCGATCGTGTTCAGCAGGCAGACGACGAGGAACAGTATCGACAAAGCGAGCAGCACCGAGACGGTGTCGTCGACGACCTCGCGATTGATCATCCATTCCTCGGGCGTGCTGAGGCGATTGTTGAGCGGGCGCGGAAAGCGGCCGAGTTCCTTCTGCGCCGTGACATAGTCGTCGAGGAACTGCGTGTAGGCCTCTTTCTCGGCCCGGTCCCGCAGCTCGACCCACATCTGTATCCAGATGCACTCGGACGCGAGATAGCCCTCGTAGCCGCCTTCCTCGGGCGGCTTCCAGCAGCTGTTGTTGCCCGAGCTACCCCATTCCCCGCTGACGGCCAGCGAAAACGGCGCGTAGATTTCTTCCGGACCCGTAAATGGATTGTTGTTGAGGTCATAGAACGTCGGCACCGGGTGCCACTCGTCGAGTACGCCGACGATGCGGAAGGGCTCGTTGTTCATCATCAGCATGCGGCCCGTCGAATCCTCGCCGCCAAACAGCCGATCGTTCATCGGAGCCGACAGCACGGCGACGCGCTCCTCGGCCCGGTCGGCTGCAGCGTCCCATCCGGATCCGTACCTGAACGGCAGGTCGAACATCGAGAAAAAATCGGCCGACGTTGCCCGGACTTCTTCCTGGAACGGCAGGACGTCGTCCCCTTCGGGCTGGACGACGCGATCCGACTTGAAGCTGATCACCTGGCGATGGGCGCGGCCGGCGGCGAGCAGCGCCGTCGCATCCATGTAGGTCACCTGCTCGGGCGGCTCGTTGGGTTCCTCGTACGGGTCATTGGGATTCCAGTTGTCGAGCTGGACGTGGTACAGCTGGTCGTTCTTGTGCTCGATCGGATTGTCCGACATGACGTGGCGTACGGTCACGATCGTCATGCAGGCGCCGATGCCGATCGCGATCGCGGCGATCATCAACGCACTGAGCGCCGGGTTGGCACGGATGCTGAGCATTCCGAGCTTCAGGTAGTAGCGCAGCATGGCAGCCTCCTTCAGGCGCTCGCGGCTGTGGCGAAGTGGACCTCCGGCGGGCCGTCGTGCAGCTCACCGTCCCGCACGAAGATGTTGCGCTTGGCGCGATCGGCCAGTGTCAGTTCGTGGGTCACCATGATGATGGTCGTGCCGGCGTCGTTGATCTCGGCCAGCAGGTCGAGCACGCTGTCGGCCATGTGGGTGTCGAGATTGCCTGTGGGCTCGTCCGCCAGCAGGAAGCGCGGTTCACCCGCGAGGGCCCGCGCGATTGCGACACGCTGTTGCTGGCCGCCCGACAGCTGCGCCGGGAAATGCTCGGTTCGCGACACCAGCCCGACGCGATCGAGGCATTTCTCGATCCGCCGTTTGCGTTCGGCCGCATCGAAGCCGCGATAGCGTAACGGCACGTCGACGTTGTCGAACACGTTGAGTTCGGGAATCAGGTTGAAACTCTGGAATATGAAGCCGATCTTCTCGTTGCGCACGCGTGAGCGCTCGCGGTCATTCAGCGACGAGATGTCGTGGCCATCGAGCTCATAGCTGCCGCTGGTCAATTCTTCGAGCAGGCCCGCGATGTTGAGAAACGTCGTCTTTCCGGAACCCGACGGCCCGGTGACCGAGACGAACTCCCCTTCATCGACGGTGAGCGACAAGCCGCGCAGGGCATGCGTCTCGACCGTGTCGGTGCGATAGATCTTGGATACATCTTTCATTACGAGCATGGTTCGACTCCCTGCAAGGTATTAATCCGTTAACAGAACCGTTTCCGCCCCGCGGAATGGATCGAGGTTGGATATCACGATGGTTTCGCCCGGCTCGAGACCGGACAGGATTTCCACGGCGCCGAGGCTGTAGGCACCGGTCTGGATCGCGCGTCGCCGGGCGACACGATCCTCGGAAACGACATAGGCGAGGCGGCCGCCGCCGCTGTCGAGAAACTGGCCGCGCTGCACCATGACGACGTCGGGGTGTTCGTCGAGCAGAATGCGCGTCGTCAGCCGCTGGTTCTGGCGCAGGCCCGTGGGCCCGTCCTCGGCGAAGCGCACGCGGCTTGCAACCTGGTTATTGACGACTTCCGGCGATACCGCCACGAGCTGGCCGGCAAAGGATTGCCCGCCGACGTTGATCTCGGCTGACATGCCGATGGCGAGATCATCGGCGTAACTCTCGGGGATCAGCGCATCGATCTCGAAGCGCGTCAGGTCGACAACGGCCATGACCGGCGTATCGCGTCCGACCGCGGCCTTCTGCTCGACGAGCAGGTCGCCCACGATACCGTCCACCGGCGATGTAATGGACAGCGCGTCGACCTGTCGCTGCAGGTCCTCGACGATCAGTTCCTGGGTGTTGACCTCGAACTGGCTGGCGCGCAATTCGAACGACAGGCGCTCGTCATACAGGTCGGCATCGGCACTGGCATGCTCGTAAGCAAGCTCGGCGTTGCGCAGATCGTCCTGCGCTTTCTCATAGTCGATGTCGGGGATGACGCCGCGTTCCTTCGGCGCCGTGCGGCAGCTGCCATCGCCTCCTTGGTACCACGGTGAGAGGGTTTTGATCGACGTTTCGACCACGAGCGGTCGCCCTGGACGCGCCGTTGGCCGTCCGTTTCATGTCCCTGGGCTCACCGTCCCGGCGTCACCGATCAACCCGCGGAGGCTGCGCGCCAGGTCGTTGAGGGAGAACGGCTTCAGGAGCACCGCCGAGCGCGAGCCACCGACCATCGCCTGGCTGCCCTCCGGGCCGGCGCATCCGGACACGATCCCGGTGAGCAGGACGACGGTCACCAGAAGTGGTTCCTTCTTCATCGCTCGGTGCCTTCCGTTTGAGCCGTCCGCGCACCCGCTGCCGATCGCGATGATCGGCCCGGACCCGCAGGATCCAGCTCGAAAGAAGTACTCACATATGCCGATCGCCGTCCAGTCCCGCGATTTCATCCACGGTGGCGACGGGCGGCCCGGTCGCCCGTTACTTCATCGTGATCCTCCGCTTCGCCGCCTCCCGTTCTCGACCTGCTGCTCAGAATCGCGAGCCGGCCAGAACGACATCCGCGTCTCGCCAGGCCAGCTCGAATTCACCCTTCACCGCCGCCGCCTCGTCGTCACGGCCCTGTGCCTCGAGAGACTGTGCGAGGCCTTCGAGCGACCAGCCATTGGCCGGAAACCGGAGAAGATCCTCGCGGTAGGCGACCTCCGCCTCCGCGGCGCGGCCGGCCTCCAGCAGCGCTCGACCGAGCGTGTGCCGAATCGGGAGGTACCATACGGGAGGTTCTTCATACACCATCCCGTCCTCGAGCATCGCCGCCACCGCGAGGTGATCGGCCGCCGCCTGCGGATCGCCCGTCCGCAAGGCGATCTCTCCGGCGAGGGCGTACGACGCGATCGCGACGACGATCTCCGGTCCTTCGCTCTCGTCGGTCGCGCCGATCCGGGAAGCGATTTCCTGAACAGACTTCAACTCGGCTGCCGCCTCCGACCCGCGGCCCGTGGCAGCCAGAGCGATGCCCCGCGCGTAATGAGCCATCGCGGTTGCGTTCTCCAGCTCCACGGGCGGCATCGGCGCCGCGAGCACGTTTTCCCAATCGCCGAAGGTCACCGAGGTCAGCATCGGGAGGATCAGGACGTTCTGGATCCAGTAGATCTCGCGAGCGACCTCGAGCGGGACCTTCGGCGCTACCATGCGCGCCGCGTACATGGACTTCTCACTCATCCCGGCCATGGTCGCCGCGAACCACATGAAGTGGTAGTTGTGCGGATAGTAGCCGGCCGGATAGAGGCCCCGTGGATTC
>JARRMH010000208.1:0-5025 GCA_037386205.1 Woeseiaceae bacterium
CCGAGGCTATCGAGCAATGCCACATAGGCTCGGGCCTGGTCGTCCCAAGTGGCACCTTCGTGGAAAGTCGACTTGAGGTATCCGAACCGTGACGGCGTGATCCAGTGGAATTCATTTCCCAGCACCGCCTCCGCGATGAGTTCGCCCTGGTCGTAGCCGCCCCCGCTGCCGTGAATAACCAGCACGTTCGGACCTGATCCGCCTTGCGTGAATTCAATATCGCCGAATGCCGAGGATATGACCGTGCCCTCCTCGCTGATGCGTTCATAGGCACGGTTCATGTCCCGGAAGAAGATCCCCGAGACCAGCAGCATCAAAAGGAATACCGCAAGCCCGGCCCAACGCAATACACGCATCCTCTTCGACGTTCTCGACACTGGCAGTCCACCGCTGAAGGTGTTTGATCAGTCGGATCCGGGCTTCGACACAATGCAATATCCGCCGGGATCCGGCCTCTGAATAGATCGGAAATGCCCTTATTACAAAGACCTGCCGCTCGCCGTTCAATGGAACTACCGTCACTCGCCGATGGAGCGCGAGTGCAGTGACGATGCTCGCCGGGACCTCAGTGCGGCTCGGTGGCCAGCCCGATACGCCGGACGATGTCGCTGAATCGCGGGTCCCGGGCCAGGTCGCGGGTGTGGACGTCGGAAGTGAAGTAGACGAGCCGGTCGTCGTGCGCCTCGATCGCGCTGAGGAACAGCTCGTGCGCCGTCTCCGTCTGACCGAGTGCCAGATGCACGATCGCGAGTTTGCTGGGCGGTATGTAGCGCTCCGCGGCCAGCGCCTCGATGTCGGCGAGCACGGCGCGGGCGCGCTCGACGTCGCCCTCCTTCGCGAGCGCATACGCGAGCGGACCGCCACCGATCTCGAGTCCCAGCTCCGGCATCGTGGATTCGTAGGCGTCCACGGCGCGCTGCCAATCGCCGAGTCCGGCGTAGGCCAGTCCCAGTACATAGCGGCCCATCGCGAAGCCCGGATGACGCGCCGCCGCGCTGCGGTAGCTTTCCAGGGCCGCTTCGTAGTTGCCGGCGTAGTAATCGACAGACCCCTGCTGCATGTCCAGGACCGGTGACAGCGGATCGAGGTCCTGCGCCACGCGGAACTGGCGACGGCATTCGCGCCAGCGATGCTGGTAGCAGTACAGTTCACCCAGCCATCGCTGGGCTGTCGCATCGTTCGGGTTCAGCGCCACCGCTTCGCTGAGCAGCGCTTCCGCCGCCTGCCAGTCCCAGTCGAATTGCATGGCGATCGCGCCGAGGACTGCTCTCGCGTGTGCGTTGTCGGGCGACACGTCCAGCGCACGCTCGGCGAGACTGCGCGCCCGGGGTATCGATTCGATCGGGCGGGTTGCGCCATACAGCGGCAGCACCAGCCAGGCTTCGGCGGCGCCGAGCAGCGCCTCCTCGAAACGGGGATCGATCGCGACTGCGGCATCGAACGCTTCGATCGCCATGTACAAGGCCGCACCGGTCCGTTGCGCAAGGAAGTAACGACCTTGCAGATACTCCCGGTAGGCCGCGGGGTCGACGCGGTCCGCATCGCCCTTGAGTTGCAGTGACGGCCGAAGCCGCACGGCGACCTGGCGGGTCAGATCGGCGATCTGCTGCTGGCTGCCGAAGGCCTCGCGGGAAGCGATCCTCGCGCTCCACAGCAACTCGCCGTCGCGCGCAGCTACCAGCCGGGTTTCGATCGCCGAGCCTTCCGCGGTCCGCTCGAAGCGGCTGGCGAGGATCGCATCGACGTTCAGGCGCATCGCTGCGATCTCGGGACGGGTCTCCGGATCGATCAATCCGGGCGCCACGACCGTGATGCCCTCGATCTTCGACACCGTGTGCAACAGATGGTCTGTCAGCGCCGTCGCGAGCCAGTCCTGTTCCGCGGATTCGCTGATCATCGGCATCACGGCGATGCGATCGATGCGACCGTCCGGCAACCGGTCCGTTTCACGCAGCAGGACGAGGCCGATGACCGCGGCGATGACCAGCGCAGCGGCGGCCCAGGCTCCGAACCGCCAGCGGCTTGCCGCAGGTGTAGTGGACGGCGCGTCGGACCATCGGGTGGCTGCGACGAAACGATAGCCTTCGCCTCGATGCGTTTCGATGAATCGTGGCGGATCCTCGGTATCGTCCAGGACCTTGCGGATGGTACTGATGCAGCGGGTCAGCGATTCCTCGTTGACCGTGCGGCTGAAGTGCCGCTCCAGCAACTCCCTGCGCGGAACCAGCCGCGGCGCCGCCTGAATCAGGTGGATCAGTACGTCCAGCGGTTTGCGCTGGATTTCGAGGCGCGTGCCACCCTTCTCGAGCGTACGCGCACCGAGGTCGACCTGGAACTCGGCGAACGCGATCGCCCCCGCCCTGTCGCGACCGGTCGATCGCTGTGCACGGGATCCTCCCGTCATGACGCCTTCTCGCACTGCGTGCCGGCCATCGGGTTTGTCCGCAATCCGCCGAATTTCAGCTTCTGCTCACGAAAATACCGGTTTAGTTCAGGATTTCACAGTTCGCCGGGGTCTAGTCTCGGTATCACGATTCGACCTGATCGCTCCGCGCGATGTCTTTCCTGGCGGCGTAACGGGTTGATGCCCGTATGGATCATAAGTAAGTGTATGATTCCTGCAGCATCGGATAGTGCCCAGGGAGTCGGTCGATAGTTTCAAGCCTGACTCTTGGTAAATAAGAAGAAGTCATGGCAACGGCCGGGGGAAACAAGCAATGAAGAAGATTGCAGCGCTGATGACGTGTCTACTGACGCCTGTCGTGCTTTGCGCCGATGCTCTCGATGGCACGCCAGCCTTAGGCCCCCTCGAAACAAGAATTACCCAACAGGAACTGGAAGCGGGAATGGCATTGGTAGACGTCCGTCGCGCAGGGCTGAAAATATTCGCAACTCCCTTCAACAGGGCGGACGGTTACGGTGATGGCGAATTTCGTTGGGACGAACTCGATACCACCAGCGAAGATAGAGGGGGTCGGCCGACCCTGGGGAATAATGGGACATTCCTGCGGGTGAACGGCCTTGACGCACAGACCTGTGTCGAATGCCACAGCGTCGTAAGTGCGGCGACGGTGCCATTCACGTTCGGGATCGGCGGCTCCGGCGGCATCAACACCTCCCCCGTATTCAGAGCGACATTCATCGATGTGGATGGCAAAGACGCCGCCGGAACACTGACCCAGGGCATCGCGGAGATGGACGGCAGATTGATCAATCCGCCTGCGTTGTTCGGTACCGGCGGCGTACAGCTGGTGGCCAAGGAAATGACCGCGGAACTGCAGAGCATCAGGAACGCGGCGAGTGAGCGTCCCGGCATACACGAATTGATCGTCAAGGGCGTGCATTTCGGATATCTGGTGTCCTACTCCGACGGCAGCATCGACTACAGCAACATTGTGGTGTCGATCCGGATCTGGTGATCCGGCCATTCGGGCGCAAAGGCGAATTCTCCTCGGTCCGCGAATTCGACAAAGGCGCGATGATGTTTCATCTCGGTATGCAACCGGCAGAAGTGTTCCCCTGGGATGCAGATCAGGACGGGATCGACAACGAGATTCTTACCGGCGAGATGTCTGCGCTGGAAATATTCGTCACGACACAGGAAACGCCGGTGCAGATCCGAAATGATAGAGAAGCACGCGCGGGCTTCGAGTTATTCGAGAGCATCGGATGCGCGGACTGTCACGTCCCGGCCCTGACGACCCGCGAAACGGTGCTTCGATATGCATTCCCGGAAGTCGAGGACGACCCTGATGCCAACGTTTTCTACTCCGTCGACCTTACGGAAGATCCGGCTGCGTTCAGGCGAAATAGATCGGGTGGCATCGTGGTACCGATGTTCTCCGATCTCAAGCGACACGACATGGGCGATGGTCTGGCAGAGTCCTTCGCCGGTGCCACCGAGCAACAGAACAGGGAATTCATTACCGCAAAGCTCTGGGGTGTGGCAGATACGGCCCCTTACCTCCACGACGGAAGAGCACTGACATTGACCGAGGCTATTCTGGCCCACGGGGGAGAGGCTCAGTCCGTCAAAGAGCTATACGAGGGACTGAGTGAGCGCGATCGGCAGCGAATCCTGGCTTTCCTCGGGACATTGCGGAATCCGGAATCACCAAATTTCGATGTCCTGAGCCGTAAACTTCCCCGCTCGAGCGACCAGTAGAAACTGGCGTTTTCTGTCCGCGCCATTTTCCGCGCAACGGCGCGAAACTGCGGTTGGCTAACCGCAGGCGGCGAACCAGAGAAGCCCTGAACCGCCACGGCAGTCCAGGGCTTCCGGCTCTTCAAGTCCAGCCTAGTCGAGCATGTACGCCCGCATCATGCTCTGATCGACACTACTATTGCCGCTGGCGTCTGTCATGAGTACCCGCAGGTGCACATACTGTCCAGATTCGGCCTCGTTCGGGATCGTGGCCATCCACTCGCCATCCACCAGGAACAGCTCCGCATCCACCCAGTTCGACGGGTCGAACTTGGTGAACGTGTCGCAATAGGTAAAGCCCGTCAGGTTGCACTCGATGCCATAGGCATACTGAACCTGCACGCTGCTCAGATCGGCAACGCCGCGGCCGTCGACCAGACCTGACAGTGAGATGTGCGCCGGCATGCCTGCAGGGTAGGTGTTCTCGAAATTCACGGGAATGTCGATCACCGGCACCAGCACCGGCTGCACACCCTGGGCGGTGGAGTCGGTCCGGAACTGACGGACTGTGGCAATCTCCGTGCCCAGTACCTCGCCGGTCGGCGAACGGTCGCCCGCACCCCGGGCATAGTAACGCGTCTCGAGCCGGATGTCGGTCAGCTCATCGGGCACTTGCAGCATGCCCGTGTCGAGGGAGATCGGAGCACCATTGACAGTGATGGTATAGAAGGCGCTGCCCGAGTAACCCACACTGGCGTCGTGGCCGTCAGCGTCACCAAGGCCAGAGATATTCCAGCTCAGCACATTGGTGTCGCGCCAGGCAATGCTGGCGCCTGACGTGAGCAACGTAGTGCCATGCGGTGCCCGGAACCAGGACGTCG
>JARRMH010000209.1:0-5019 GCA_037386205.1 Woeseiaceae bacterium
CACGACCATTCTCCTCGTGTTCGGTGTAACCGCCCTGGCAGACGATGCAGAAAACGGCCAGGGGAACCCGGAATCGACTTCGGCAGAAGAAGAGTCAGATCAGTACCTCGACGAAATCGTTGTAATCGGTTCCAGGCGCCGCGAGTTGCTGCAGGAGGTCGGTCTGGCCATATCCAGCGTCGAGCCTGAAGAATTCGTAACCGACGGGCTGGTGATGCTGGAGGACGCCATCGATTACACGGCCGGCGTGCATTTCACCGGAGAAGGCAACTGGGGGCTGGGTAAGGTATTCATGCGTGGGGTGACGCAGGAAAGTTCCACGCCCGTGGTCGCCGTCTATGTCGATGACGTACCGCTGACTCCGGAAGTTCCTTACGTCTGGGCACAGATCCGGATGTTCGATGGAATGCTCGGCGACATCGAGCGAGTTGAGTTCATCAAGGGACCTCAGGGGACCCTCTACGGTGCCAGCGCAGTTGGTGGTGTCATTCGATACGTGACCCGTGATCCGTCGCTGGACGAGGCTTCTGGCCGCGTAGCTGTCGATCTGTCGAATACCGCTCACGGCGAGTGGAACGAGCGGTACAAGTTTTACGGTTCACTTCCGATTGTCGAAGACAGGCTGGCAATTGCGGCGACGGGCATGTACGGGGACCAGGGCGGGTACCTCGATCGCATCGATCCTGCGTCCGGCTGGGTCGAGCACGATATCAATCCATTCGACCTCGTCGCGGGCAGCGTGAGCGTATTGTCGCGAGTCAGCGACGCCAGCAGCCTGAAACTCCTGGCGTCCCGGCATGAGTCGGATTTCGCGCACGGCACGCAGGGCGTCAATTACGACTATCCGTCGCTGACACCCACCTACGGCTATTACACCACTGACGCACCGTCGGCGCCTGGCACGATTACTTTCGATATCTACGCAGCTACGCTCAACGTCGATCTCGACTGGGCGAGCGTGACGTACGTGACCGCCCTGACCGGCTACGATGACCGCGAATGGCTTGACGTGACGCCTGCGTTTGGCGAGTTCGTCGATGAGGAGGTCGGAGCACCGCCGGGGACGAACACACTGCCGATTACGATTCATGCCGAAGTGGAAAAGCGCACCCACGAGTTTCGGCTGACCTCCGATGACAATGACGCGCTCGAATGGCTGACGGGCATTTACTTCGCCGGCGTCGAGACCGATCTGTCGCAGCACAGCTTCAGCGTGCCGTCCGGCTATCATCTTTTCACTTTCGAAATCCCTTCGAAATACCGAGAACTTGCGCTTTACGGAAACCTGACGTGGTTCCTGCGTCCGGATCTCGACATCACGCTGGGGGCCCGTTACAGCGACATCGAGATGCGCGTGCAGAGCCGAAACGCGGGGCTGCTCGGTGCGGGCGATCCGGACAGCGAGGTCTTCTTTGCCGGCGAAATCGACGATCGCGTCACAACGATGCTGCTCGGCGCCAGATGGCGGCCAAACAGCGAGTCATCGTTCTATCTGCGATTCGCCAACGGCTACAGACCGGCCGTTCCTCGCCTGGCTCTGCCCGGTGAAGTAAACTCCGATTCCCTCGCGAAGTCGGACGATCTCCGGAGTTATGAGTTAGGCACGAAGGGAACCTCGCTCGACGGCAACCTGGGGTACGACATCGCCCTTTGGGCAGTCGACTGGAACGACTTTCAGGCCATCGTCAAAGTGAATTCGATCGCGACTGTCGGGAACTCGGAATCGGACATCTCGGCCCGTGGTTTCGAAGCTGACTTTCGATATCGCCCGAATAACGAGTTCGAGATCGACCTGTCTATCGGCTATGCGGACAGCCGCCTCGACGACGACGCACCTACGATCGGTGGTCTCGAGGGTGATCGATTGAGATACCTGCCGCGATGGACCGGATCGCTCCGCGGCAAGTACAAGTTCCCGCTTGCCGGATTCGATGCCAGCGTCGGCGCAGGCCTGCGCTACGTCGGCAGTTACCCCACCGCCTACAGCAGCGGGGTTCCCGGCTGCGGCTGTGAACTGAACTTCCCCGTCGACGACTATGTCCTGGTCGACGGGAACATGACGATGGCCGCGGAACGCTACGGCTTGTCGCTGTATGCGACCAACCTGCTGGACGACACTGGACTGGCGTCGGCGGGGGCAGCCGACGCTTTCAGCAATCAACTGGCGTCCGGCGCCAGCGTAAGGCCGCGAACCATTGGCGTCTATCTGTGGACCAACTTCTGACGCTTTGGCTCGTGACCGGCCATGGCCGGGTCTGGTTTTTTGATCTCATTCCTTTGAAGCTCGGCGGAATACAGTCGCGATTTCCCTGAACCAACGCGCCCGTTTTCTACTGCGACGCAATTTGCGCATTTAGTTCCTCGAGTGTCGGTACTTCGCCTTGCCGCTGCATCTCACGGACGTTTTCGAGTTGCTGCGCCATGTCAGCCTCGATCGTGGCAGCGATGGCGCGAAACCTCTCGTGGTCACGAACCGCATCGAAACGGACATCGCAGCAGAAGATAAAGCCCAGGCGCTTCTTGTAGCGATCACCACGCCAACCCGACGACACCACCTTCTCCAGCACGTCGAGCGCTGCGTCCGTTCGTCCCGCGGTAGCGAGCGCACCCGAAAAATCAACCTGCACCCATGTCACCGGATACTCCTCGGCTATTAGTTGATATCTAGGAACACCGGCGTCGCTGAGTGCCCGCGCTGTCTTGTAATCACCCAGTACCTGATAGACGCGAACAAGTTCGTCCGGGCAAGGGTTACCGAACATTGTCCGGACTTCTTTCGCGCCTACACACTCGGGCGAGAATTCCTCCATGCGGGCAAGTGCATTCCCGGGGCTAGCGGTTGCCAGATCGACGAATACGCCCAATCTCATGCGTTGCCAGGCCGTGGAGTTCGGCCTCCTGGCCAGACTCGCCGGAGGCAGTAGCTCGGGCGCCTGATGCACCTCGGTCTTGCCCGACACAAGCCGGACAACGGCCTGCTCCACGAGCAATCTTTCCTGAGCTGGCTGGTTGTCCGGCGCAGTCAGGACTTTTGCCAGGTCGAGATAGGCAAGCGCCATGTTGAAATCACCGAGAGCGGCGTAAGCGAGGCCAATAAACCTGGGATATCCCGGAGTTCGCGGATCGATTTCCATAGCCTTGGCCATCCAGCGGATCGACTCGTCAATTCGTCCATTTATCTCCCATTCCTGTCTTCCAACCGTTCCGTAGCCGCGCGGCGAGCGGGGCGCAATCTCGACCATCCGGTGTCCGTGCCACTTCGCCTCTTCCTTGCTGCTCACCGTGATCGGGTACCACGATTTATCTTCATGCAAAGAAATTGAGAGCGGATCTACTTCGAGTCCTTTGTCGAAAACGGCTTCCCAGCGTCCGGCTTGCCAGGCTTTGATCCAGCCGAACGGCGGGTCCGGGTAGACGTGAATCCACATAAGGCTGTACCCGTACCCATGGTATCCCTCGGATAGAGTAGGGTTGAGTTCCAGCCCACGCTCGAAGGCCGCGATTGCTTCGTGGAGCTTGTCGTGAATCCTGGATTGGGTTTCGGTCTCATGCAGGCGTGCAGCCTGTTCCGTAATCGAGGCTCCGAGGCTTATCCAGGCCTCGGCGGATTCATGATCAAGTTCGAGCGCCTTCCGTGCGAGCTGTTCACGCCCGGCCAGCGATGACGGGCAAAGCTCATTGCTCTGGCCGCCCGAGTACGAAGCGTAAAGGCCACATGCGTCGGCGAAGCCCGCATAGGCGCCGGCAAATTGCGGATCGAGCTCGATCGCCTGCGAAAAGTGCTCGACGGCATCGGCCAGATCCTCGACCTTATGATGTTCCAGCCGCTCGCGGCCAAGAAGATAAGCCGCATACGCTTCGGTATTCGCCGTCGGTACCCTTGCCAAGCGCTCCTCGTCCTCGCCGGTCAGCGTCATGCGCAAGCGGCCTGTAATGGCACGCGCGATTTCGCTCTGGACTTCAATAAGATTGGCGGCACTGTAGTCACGGTCATAGGATTCGGACCATAATTGACTACTATCCTTCGCATCGATCAGCTGCGCGGTGACGCGCACACGGTTGCCGTCGCGCCGCACGCTGCCTTCGAGGATATGCCGGACGTTCATTTCTTCCGCCATCGTCGCGATGTCGACATCCTTTCCATTGAACGAGAAAGACGAATGGCGTGCGATGACCCTGAGCGACTCGATCCGTGCCAGACGGTTCAGGATCTCCTCGGAGATGCCGTCCGCGAAATACTCCTGCTCAGGATCGGCGCTCATGTTGTCGAAGGGTAGTACGGCAATAGAGAGTGTCTGGTCGGGGCCGGAAAATTGCCTGCCGACAACGACAATGAGAAGGGCCGATGCCGCGAGGGCAAGGCCTACCAACGAGCGCCAGATCCAGCGCCGGGGACGGCGCGATGCCTCCCCGGGCGAGGATTCCAGCCGGCCCTGCTCTGATACACCGATGCCGGAGACCGGCAGTCTCAGGCGGTATCCCTTCTTCGGCACCGTCTGGATGACGCTCTGGCCGTCGCCATCGTCGCTTAAGACATGCCGGAGTTCCGCCACGCAGTTGTAAAGCGTCGCGTCGGAGACAATCTTCCCCGACCACAAGTCGTGCATCAGGGTCTCGGAGGGCACCACTTCGCCCTGTCGCTCCGACAGATAGACGAACAGGCGCATCACCTGAGGTCGCAGGTGGATTCGCTCTTCCCCGCGAGAAATTCGGTCGAGGTCCGGCTCTACCGTCCAGTCCCCGACGCTGAACGGTCCGTTGGCGGCCATATTCTCGGTCTCTGGTGGCCGACAATACCCTCTGGTGCAGAGTTCCTGAGGGATTTGAATTCAGTATAGCCCCTGTGTGCCGACTGTGGGAAAAATGTGAGGCTGATATCGCATAACTGTCAGGTATTCGGATCACCGTGCTCGTATCGTTGAACTGCGGCCACTGCAACGATTTCATACGGGGGGCAGGTGGAATGAGCATTCTGGTACCCAAGCGAATCCTCACCCGGCAACGGCGGCGGCAACCTAC
>JARRMH010000210.1:0-10085 GCA_037386205.1 Woeseiaceae bacterium
CCCGTTTTCGACCCAGTAACCGACCGCCCCGCGCGAGTAGTCGCCCGTCACACCGTTGACACCCTGCCCGATGAGTTCAGTCACGACGAGGCCGGTTCCCATCTCGCGGACCAGCGCCGCCTGGTCCTTGCCGCCGCCGGGAACGACCAGGTTCTGCGCGCCACCGGCATTGGCCGTCGTCTGCAGGCCGAGTCGCCGTGCCGAGTAGCTCCCGAGCACGTAGCCCTGCAGCACGCCACCGGCAACGACGTCACGGTCGTAGGTCGCCACGCCCTCGCTGTCGTAGGGCGCGCTGGCCATGCCGCGTGCGATATGAGGGCGTTCGAGGATATCGACGAAACCGGGAAAGATTTGCTCGCCGGCCGCATCGAGCAGGAACGACGCCTTGCGGTACAGCGCGCCGCCCGCGATAGCGCTGATCGCATGCCCGATGAAGCCGCGCGCGAGCTCCGGGACGAACAGCACTGGCGCACGCGTCGTCGTGATCTTGCGGCTGTCGAGGCGCGCCACGGTCTTCTCGGCGGCAATTCGGCCGACTTCCGACACCGCGTACATATCATCGGCACAGCGCGCCGCTGTGTAGTGATAATCGCGTTGCATGACACCGTCTTTCTCCGCCAGCAAAACGCAGGTCGCGCTGTGACTCGTTTTCGTGTAACTGCCGACGAAGCCGTGCGTATTGCCGTAGGCACGGGTACCCCGGTTCGTCGCGACCGTTGCGCCTTCCGAGTTGCTGACACGCTCGTCGTAATCGACGCCGGCCTGCTCACACTCGAGGGCCATTGCGATGGCCGCTTCCGCATCGAGTTCCCACGGATGATCGAGATCCAGGTCGAGGACGTCGGTGCACATCAGGTCGGCATCGGCGAGGCCGGAGTACTTGTCCGGGGCGGATCCCGATACCTCGGTCATTGGTGTACTCGAGGCTCTCGACGTCACCGAGGCGCGCCGTCGCGGCCAGCCCCGTGTCTGAACTGGCCGCTGCTTCGGCCTGGTCGATACCCGACTCTCTCGCCGCGTCGAGCGCCAGCAGGACCAGCTCTTCGAGCTCGGCCGGGCCGAGCGATGTGCGTTTCGATTTATTTCCCATGATAAACTCCGGCCCCCGAACGCGGGCTGGCCGCGGGTTGTACTTTAGCCGCTGGGCGAGGCAAAGCCCAGCAAACGATAGGATTCTCGGATGAGTAATGACGTCGGCATCATCATGGGGTCGCGCTCCGACTGGGAGACGATGCGCCACGCGTGCGACACGCTGGACGCTCTCGGCGTGGCCTACGAGGTCCGGGTGGTCTCCGCGCACCGGACGCCCGACCTGTTGTTCGACTACGCCGGTTCGGCGGTGGAACGGGGTCTCAAGGTCATCATTGCCGGGGCCGGTGGCGCCGCCCACTTGCCCGGCATGGCGGCGTCCAAGACACGCGTTCCGGTCCTCGGCGTCCCGGTCCAGTCCAGAGCCCTTAACGGCATCGACTCGTTGCTTTCAATCGCGCAGATGCCGGCGGGGGTCCCGGTCGGCACGCTCGCCATCGGCCGCGCGGGCGCGGTCAACGCTGCACTGCTGGCCGCTGCGATGCTCGCCAACAACGACGACTCCGTAGCGGCGGCCCTCGATGAATTCCGCAACAACCAGACGGACCGGGTCCTCGGCGACAGCGACCCCCGTACCTGAGCACATGCGCATCGGAATTATCGGAGCCGGCCAGCTCGGCCAGATGCTCGGCTTTGCTGCCCGTGAACTCGGCGATACGTGCCGGTTTGTCGATCCCGGTGAGTCGCCGCCCGCGGCCGCCTGCGGCGATGTCATCCGGCGTCCTTTCGATGACGATCAGGCGCTCGCCGAACTCGCGGCGACGTCCGACGTGGTCACGTACGAGTTCGAGAATGTGCCGGTCGAGGCGCTGCTGCGCATCGAGCAAAAGGTGCCTATTTATCCGCCCCCCGACGCCCTGCGACATTCACAGGATCGTCTGGATGAGAAGCGGCTGTTCGAGGAACTCGGCATCCCGTTGCCGGGGTATCGGGCAGTTGACTCGCGGGACGACCTGGCGGACGCTGCCGAAGCGCTCGGCCTGCCGCTCGTGGTCAAGACACGCCGTCTCGGCTACGACGGCAAAGGGCAGTTCGTGGTCCACGAAAGTGACCAGGTCGATGCCGCGTGGCAGGCACTCGGAAACACGCCACTGATCGCCGAACAATGGGTGCCGTTCGATTACGAGGTCTCGTGCATCGGCGCACGCAACGTCACCGGCGACGTTGCCATGTACCCGCTGAGCCGCAACGTACACGAGGGAGGGATTCTCCGGACGTCGTCTTCGCCGGTCGATGCGCCGCAGCTTGCCGGGAAGGCCGGGGAGTACGTGCGGTGCCTGCTGGCCCGTCTCGACTATGTCGGCGTGCTGGCGCTCGAGTTATTCGTTTGCGGGGAGGATCTACAGGCCAACGAGTTTGCACCCCGGGTCCATAACTCCGGCCACTGGACCATCGAGGGGTCGGCGACCAGCCAGTTCGAGAACCATGTCCGGGCAATCACCGGTCGTCCGCTGGGCTCCACCGCAAGCCGGGGGCACGCCGGCATGATCAACCTCATCGGTACGGTCCCGCCTGCCGCGCGGACACTGGCCGCCGGCACATTACACGACTACGGCAAGGCGCCGCGGCCGGGACGCAAGCTTGGCCATATTACGGTTACCGCCGGATCCCCGGACGAGCGCGACCGTCTCATGGCCTCGATCAGCCGGAATCTGACACAGTCCGCACCGCAGAGCGGAACCGTGTCATAGCGTGCGAAGCGCAAAAGCAGGTACACTCGGTCGGATATGTCGTACTTAAGCCACTTCGAGCTCAAGGATCAGCCGTTTCGGCTCACGCCTGACCCGGACTACCTGTACTGGAGCAAGCAGCACGCCCGCGCCAAGGCCTACATGGAATCGACCATCTGGCTTGCCGACGGATTCGTGGTGATTACCGGCGATATCGGGTCGGGCAAGACGACGCTGTTACAGTCTTTTTTGTCCGAACTGGACGACGACGTGGTCTACGCGGTCGTCTCGCAGACGCAGCTGACGCCGACGCAATTTCTGCAGGCCGTGTTGACCGAGTTCGGCTTCAAGCCGTTCGAGAAACGCAAGGTCGAGCTGCTCGACATGCTCAATATGTTCCTGATCGAGCAGTATTCGAGCGGCAAGAAAGTCGTGCTGATCGTCGACGAGGCACAGAACCTCTCACGCAAGGTGCTGGAAGAAATCCGCCTGATTTCGGGGATCGAGACACACAAGGAAAAGGTGCTGCGCATTATCCTCGCGGGTCAACCGGAGCTGAAAGAGACCCTCGACTCGCCGAGCCTGAAGCAGCTGGTGCAACGCGTTCGCCTGCGCTTCCATCTCGGCCCGCTGGATCCCCGCGAAATGCACGAGTACATCGGGCACCGACTCGAAGTCGCCGGTTGCCCGCGGCAGGACCTGTTCACCGAAGAATGTTTCGAGATGTTGCATCGCTACACGGGTGGCGTACCACGCCTGATCAACACCCTGTGCGACTCGGCATTGTTGTGTGCGTACGCCGACGAGAAAGACACCGTGGATCTCGATGCGGTCATGACGGCGGTCGCAGAACTCGACTGGAAGGAGCATGAGAGCAACACCGGCATCTACGACAAGCTGAGGCAGATCGAGAAGCGGGTACCCCATTCGTCGCATGTCATGACAATCCAGGTTCGGTCGGACGGCGAGACGGTCGAGGAACTGTCGTTTCCTGCAGGCCGCGTCATCATCGGCCGGTCACCGGACAACGAGATCTACATCAAGAGCAAGTTCGTCAGCCGCCACCATGCCCAGCTGATCAGCGACGAGACGGGCTGCTTTGTCGAGGACCTGAACAGCACCAACGGAATCTTCCTGAACGACAAGCAAATCAAGAAACGCGAACTCCACGACGGTGATGTCATCACGCTGGGCGTCCATGAACTGGTCTATCACGACCTGCGGGTCGAGGACGACACGCTGACTGACCAGGTGGAGGAGATGGGGGACGAAGGTGACGAGGACGACAATCTCGTCGACGAACAGGAAACCGCCTGAACCACTAGTAGTCCTGGCGCTGCCCCACGCGCCGATCCTTGACCCGATTATCGCGCCGTTTCAGCAACACGACGAGCCCGGCAACCAGGCAAACGAGGCCGGTTACGAAGCAAACCGTGGGCCAGTAGCCGTAATTGAGGTACATCGATGCTCCGAGCGCGACCGCGCCCATGAGCAGGTACAGGTAGGGAAGGCTTTCGTATATCGGCTTCGAGACCCACATCGCTATCGCGTCCTGTTCCCGGGCCGATTCATTCTCCATAGCGCGGACCGCTTGTAAAGCGGCACCACGAAGGGGACCCGCTGCCGGGCCAGGAACCGCAGTGTCTATCGCGCTTGTATGTTCTTGTTCTGCCTCAGGAACGGTCGCCGCCGAACAGGCCGAGGATGCGCCCGATCAGGCCCTCGGATAACCCGTCTACCGAGAGATCCGGGTCGGGGTCGCTCGGCTCGCCGCGGAATCCCTGCACGAACTGCTGCGCGCCCGGGTCCACATCGAATTCTGTAATCGTGCGTTCGAATGCCATGGTCCAACTCCTCCGTGAGATGCGCAAACTCTAGCGAAGCAAACCGCCCGATGCAGTGAGCCATCTCACACTGTTCGTGCGAGAAACCGCCGATTGCAGATTATGTGAAGTTCAGGACGTACCGCCGACCGTCAGTTCGTCGATCCTCAGCGTCGGCTGACCAACCCCCACGGGCACGGACTGCCCTTCCTTGCCACAGGTGCCGACGCCGCTGTCGAGCTCGAGATCGTTGCCGACCATCGAAATCCTGCGCAATGCCTGCGGGCCGTCGCCGATCAGCATCGCCCCCTTGACCGGACTGGTCAGCTTGCCCTTTTCGATCAGGTAGGCCTCGCTTGCGGAAAACACGAACTTGCCCGACGTAATGTCGACCTGGCCGCCACCGAAATTCGGCGCGTACAGCCCCTTGTCGACCGACGCGATGATCTCCCCGGGATCGCGATCGCCCGCGCGCATCAGCGTATTGGTCATACGCGGCATCGGCACGTGCGCATAGGACTCACGCCGGCCGTTGCCGGTCGGCTGCACGCCCATGAGGCGCGCGTTGAGCCGGTCCTGCCGGTCCTGCATGTAGCCGCGCAGCACGCCGTTCTCGACCAACACGGTTTCCTGTCCCGGTGTACCCTCATCATCGACTGCGAGGGAGCCGCGGCGCCCCGCCATCGTGCCGTCATCGACGATCGTGCAATGCCGCGATGCAACCTTCTGGCCGATGCGGCCGCTGAACGCCGACACGCCCTTGCGATTGAAGTCGCCTTCGAGCCCATGCCCGACGGCCTCGTGTAACAGGATGCCCGGCCAGCCGCTGCCCAGAACGACCGGCATGGTACCGGCCGGCGCGGGCTGCGCCTCGAGCTGCACCGCCGCCTGGCGAACGGCTTCCCGGGCGTAGTCGAGCGGCAGGTCGCCGTCCAGGAAGTACCCGAGACCGGCGCGCGCGCCCCCGCCCGCGTAGCCCTGTTCCCGGCGCCCGTCCTGTTCGAGTATCACGCTGACGTTCAATCGGACGAGCGGGCGGACATCAGCCGCCATGGTGCCGTCCGAAGCCGCAACGAGAACGAGATCCTGGCTGCTCGCCATGCTGATGATGACCTGGTCCACGCGCGGGTCGAGTGCGCGCGTTGCGGCGTCGAGATCGAGCAGCAGCTTGGTCTTGCTGGCATCGTCGATACTGCTGGTCGGGTCGGAGTCCGGATAAAGGCTGGCCGGGCGACGTCGTTGCCAGGCCTGCACGGCTTTCCCCTGCCCCTGGCGGGCAATGGCCCGCGCCGCCCCCGCGGCAGACTCCAGTGCAGGCAACAGGAGTTCGTCTGAATAGGCGAATCCCGTCTTTTCGCCGCTATTGGCGCGCACGCCGACGCCCTGGTCGAGGTTGAAACTGCCCTCCCGGATTATGCCGTCCTCGAGCGTCCAGCTCTCGTGGCGACTGACCTGGAAGTACAGGTCGGCATAGTCGACGCCGCCGCGCATGACCTGCCCGAGCGTCGTCGCGAGCTGCTGCTCTCCCAGCCCGGCGGGCTCCAGCAATCGGGACATTACAGCATCGATTGACGAAGTCATGTTGCGGTGCTCTCCACGTTAAGTTCAGTTCAATCGCCGGTTCGACAGGGCTGGAAATTCGCGGCGCAGCCGGGCCGGTAATTCCGGGTCGATGTCGGCGGCGACGACGCCGTCGCCCTCGGCTCGTTCTGCGAGGATGCGCCCCCACGGATCACAGATCAACGAGTGTCCGAATGTCGATCGGTTGTCGGGGTGGCGGCCATATTGCGCCGGTGCGATAACGTATGCCAGGTTTTCGATAGCCCGTGCCCTGAGCAAGGTGTGCCAGTGCGCTTCCCCGGTCGTGACGGTGAACGCGGCCGGCACGCTAAAGAGTGTCGCACCGACATCGACGAGGCGCCGATAGAGTTCCGGGAAGCGCAGATCGTAGCAGATCGTCAGGCCGAGCGTGCCGGCCGGCGTCTCCACAGCCAGCGGCTCCTCCCCCGGATACATCGAATTCGATTCGCGATAGGACTCGCCCGTGTCGACGAGGTCGACGTCGAACAGGTGGATCTTCCGGTACAGGGCCTGCATCCGGCCATGGTCGTCAAAGACGGGGCAGGCGCCATAAACACGGTCGTTATCGATCTCCGGCGACACGAGCGGCAGGCTGCCGCCAACCACCCACAGACCGTGCGCGGCTGCCGCATCGGACAGAAACGCCTGAATCGGGCCGGCCCCCTCGTGCTCGGCGTGGCCGGCCTTGTCCCTGCCGCGGAGCGGCATCAGGGCAAAGTTTTCCGGCAACACGGCAATCCGGCAGCCGTCCTGCGCCGCTTCCGCCAGCAGTTGCCCGGCGGTTTCCAGGTTGGCGCCGACATCGGGCCCACTGTTCATCTGTATGGCGGCAACACGCATCCGGCTACGGCTCTTCCCCGGTGAGGCATCCCGCCAGTCTGCCATATTCAACGAAACGATCCGACGACACTGACTCGATCGCGGGCTCCTGCCAGGGGCCGGATATGCCGTAGAACACCTGCCCGACTTCCTGCAGCGGCTTCTTGAAGATCTGCGAGAAGATCAGCATCGCAGCGGCCCCGGGCGGCCCGCCCACGACGGCGCCGACCAGCGGCAGCGTATTGCCGACATTCGCGCTGATGACCGCGCCCTGTTCGTACTGCTCGCCGTCGAAATCGACCTGGCCGACGATACCGATGTCGGCCGCCGGTCCTTCCAGCGACATATCGCAGGTCGACGCCACCCCATCCTCGATGACGAAGTTCCCGGTAATGCTGTCGTAACCGAAACCCTTGCTGAAAACGTCGCGGAAGTCGAGTGACAGGCGCCGCGGCAGGGCCACGAAACTGATCAGGCCCACCATCCGGCCCGCACCGGGTTCGACTTCCTCGAGTTGCCCGTCCTCGAGCCTTACTGTTACCGACCCGTCGAGCATCGCGAGAAAGTCTGCGCGGGGCCCGCCGCCCCAGCTGAGGTCGACTTTGACGCTCATTGACCGCCCCGTGACGCCTTCCACGAAATCGAGTTGGCGCAGCGTCTCGCCGGTATTGGTGCTGTCGAGCGTCGCGGTAACCGCCGTTCGGCTGCCGAGGGATTCGCTGCTGTCGGCAAGCCAGCTGCCCTCGCCGATGACCGTGAAGGTTGGCTGCTGCGCCTTGAGCGTGCGCGTCTCAAGACCGCCCGTCGTCCGCGCGAGGTCCACCTCGACACTGCCAAGCCTCCGGTCGCCGAGCGCGAAATCCGCGGCTGTCAGCCTGATTGGCGGCAGGTTCCGGGGATCGGTCGCTGTCGGCGCCTTGTCGGCGGTTTCGTCTCCGGGCAGCCACATGCGCTCCATGTCGATCACGAGTGCCCGGTCAGACCCGAAGTCATAGGGCACGAACACCGATCCCACGACGCTCTCACCCTCGATCTGGACCAGCCAGTCCCGCGCACTGCGGTCGACCTGCACGCGATGGCCCTCGAGGTGCTGACCGAATGCGAACAGGTTATCGACGAGCAGATCCACGGAGCGAATGCGTTCGCCCGTGGTTCCCGCGCCGTCGCGCGCTCGCGACAGTCCGAGCCACTCGTCGAGCCGGACCGCATCGACCCGTCCGCGCAGGTGCAGTCCCCGCGTTTCCGCGGGCGCCATCGCGCCGCCACCGGACTGGATGACGCCGCGATCGAGGTCCCACGCGTCCCCGGAACGCATGAACGCAAGCTGCCAGCCGATGTCGGGATCGGCAAAGCCTGCGCTCTCGATACGCTCACCGCCGGGAATGAAACGGATGTCGCCACGAATCAGCATCTCCTCATTGGCCGGTTTTGCCAGCGGTTCGGGAAGCCTGAGTGCCATGCCACGAAGCGGGCTCGTGATGCGCACCGCGAAGGGCGGCGAGTTCTCGTCGCCGCCACGCGGAAACAGGATCCGGGCCTCGTAGGCGGTGCGGCCCTCGATGATATTGTCGAGCGGCAGGCCGAGTTCGTCGATGATGGCCTGCGCCGTGGCAGATCCCGTCGCCGTCGCCACCGTGAAATAGCGCGGATCGTCGCCGGGGGCGACGCGCAGTGCGACTGCCTCGCCGAGGAAGCGCCCGCCGAGCGACTGCGCCGCGATCCGGTCCCGCGAAATCTGTATCTCACCGCTCAGGTCGGTCACGGGCGCCGCGAGACCCGCGACGTCAACACGACCGCCGTCAATGCGCAAAACGCCGTCTATGACCGCATCGTTCGGGGTCCTGAGGGGCACCGTAAGATCGAACTGGTACGAGGCCTCGCCCGCAAGCGTCAGTTTTTCGAGGTTGCCACCCGTAAACCGGTCGACGGGGCTCTGCAACGCAAACTGCTGCAACGAGTCGAGTGTTCCTGTAACCAGGGCATCGATCGTGAGGACGGGCTCCCAGAGGTCGTCGATCTCGATTGCGGCGTCAACGCTGCGATTGCCAACGTGCATGGCCCGGTTGCGGAGCGAGTAGAGACGCCTGTTGTCGAGCACGATATCGAGTTCGGCCTGTTCTGCAGCCGGCCACTCGGGATGGTATTTGAACGCCAGCCCGCGCACCGTGCCCTCGACCAGCAGCTTGCCTTCATCATCGTCGAACGGGAACTTGTCGAGCGGGCCGGTGAGCCGCAGCGTGCCGCGCGGTATGGAGCCGCCAATCAATGCCTCCTGCAGCCAGTCATAGAGGTTCGGCTTCATGATGCGCCGCGGAACGTAGCGTTTTGCGACCGCCACATCGCTGATGCTCCAGTCCATGGTCAGGTTGATCTGCGGGGACTCTCCCGAGCTGTTGATCGTCAGATCGCCGTCACCGGTGCTCTCGAGAAACGGGGTCGATACCGAGAATCTGTCGCTTATGACGAGCAGGCGGCCACTGTCGCTGCGCCACGTAACGCTTCCCGTCATCGAATCGACGTCAAGCGGTCGGTCAAGCAGTTCAGGCAGGTCGACGCGCATGCCATCGGATGCGATATCGACGTGCCCCCGCTCCTGGCTGGCGCTCAGCGACCCGGTAAATCCGCGCACCCCGGGGATCTTGCCCATCGCGGCGATACCGAAGTCCTCCAGCTCGGCATCGATATCGAAAACCGGCGACTCGGCATCGAGATTGTAGGCGGTGAATTCGAGGTCACGGACGATGCCACCGAGTGCGAGATCGAGGAGCTGCTGCTGACGCTCCGGCGGCAACCACGGCAGCAGCAGGGAAACGTCGTCGAGATTGGCATACGTCGCGTCCACGGCAAGGGTCGCGGTCTTGCCCGATGCATCACTGCTGCTCTCGATACGCACGGTCGTGTCGGGCCATTGCGTATCCAGGGTCGCCACGCTGAGATTCTCGACCTCGACGAACCAGCCGTCGTCTTCCACGTCGACTTCGAATCGCCCGGCCAGGTCAAAGGCTTCCCCGGCCTCGGTCGCGATGCCTGTGAAAGCAAGGTTGCCGGCTGCATTGGTGACACGCTCCTGGACCCAGGCGAGCGACAACTCGAGATCCCCGAC
>JARRMH010000211.1:0-9655 GCA_037386205.1 Woeseiaceae bacterium
TATCCTGCGCCATGACTTCCACCCAGGTGCGGCCATTGCTGACATGATGCCCGCCGATACCATAGCTGGCGAGCAGCGTCGGGTCGAAAGGTGGGTGCGCGGTTTCACCGGTGACCGCGAAATGGTTGCCGGGATCCAGGAAACTGGCGCCGAACACGAACATGCGGGAATAGCCCTGTCCGGTGTCTGCGAAGGCCGTTCCGGCCGCCAGTGGCAGCAAGGCCAGCAAGGCGACCGTCATGCATTTGAACGTTTTCATCTCATCTCTCCATGCAAGTGGTGCCAGGTCGGCAGTTCATCGGGACTGTCGCCCAGTAAAGAAAGCGTATTGGGGTTAGTGGCCTGGAGCATGACCGTAGGGTGACGAGTAGCTGACAATTTCGAGACGGACACCAATCGAGCGCGTCGGGTCGCCAGTGTGTGGCCAGACCGTTAAAGCATTAAAATGGAGCTATACAGCGCGAGAGGACGTCAATTCCGATGCGTGTTTCCATGAAGGAGCGTTCATGAACCGACATCTCGTATCCCGTTTCGGTGACTTCGAGGCCGATCCCGAGGCCTGGCGGCTGTCCCGAGATGGGGCGGAGATTCATCTCGACCCGGTCGTGCTCAAGCTTCTTTTTTACCTGATTGAGAACTGCGGCCGTCTCGTGACCCGACAGGAGCTGATGGACACGGTGTGGGGCGACACGGTCATCAGCGAATCGGCGCTCACCAAGGCCGCGGCCCGATTGCGCAAGGCGCTGGGCGATGACTCCGCCAACCATCGCTACCTGGAAACCGTGCGCTCACAGGGCTATCGCTTCGTTGCCCCGGTCGAGGAGGCCGAACACCTGGACGGTGCCGATTCGCCTTCTCGAAAGGCGCGCGGACCGACCCTCAGGCGCGGTCTGCTCGTTGGTGCTGCGCTTGTCGCGATGATCATGGTGGTCGGCTATTGGTTCCTCGCGCCTTTGCGGGAGCCGCCTGAAGAGAAGATTATCCGTTCGCTCGCCGTGCTGCCGCTGGATAACCTGACCGGCGACCCGGAACAGGACAACTTCGTCGACGGCCTGCAGGATCTTCTGACAACGCAGCTATCGCAGCTTCCCGGTTTGCGGGTCACATCACGGCAGTCGACGATCCGCTACCGAGGCAGTGAGCTGCCGGCGACCGAAATTGCCGAGCAACTGGGCGTGGATGCCCTGGTCGAGGGCAGTCTGCTGCGGAAGAACGGCACAATCGAACTGACCATCCAGCTGGTTTGCGGGTGCAAAGACGAGCACTTATGGGCCGAGCGATACGCCCGCGACACGTCCCGTGTTTTTGACCTGGTATCGGACGTCGCCAACGCCGTCGGCGTCGAGATCGGAGCCTCCGCAGCATCACCTGAAGGCGAAAGACCGGGCGCTGCATACATGAACCCGGTAGACCCACGCGTCATTGACGCCTACGCCCTGGGCATCAAGCAATTGGATCGATTGAGCCGGGATGGAATCCGGTCCGCCATCGAAGCACTCGAGACGGCGGTTGCCATCGAGCCGCAATTCGGACTCGCCTGGGGCCAGTTGTCCCTGGCGTATACGATGCAGGGCATGTTCGGTTTTATCCCGCCACGTGAATCCAAGGAAAAACTGCGTGCGTGCTCCTTGCGGGCGATCGAGGCGAATCCGAAGCTCTCCATCGGTCACTCCGGGTTTGGCTGGGCAAACTTTTACACGGGGCGGTTTGACCGTGCCTGCGCGTTGTTTGCGGAAGCATTACGGCTCAATCCGTCGGCTCCCTATGCGTTACATGGCGAGGCCGACTGCCTGTTATTCGACGGGCGAATGGACGAGAGTATTGCCCGCCTGCGTGAATTGCAGAAGATCGGCCCGTTCAACACGATAGACAGTCTGCCCCTGCCGTCCCATCTGTACATGGCGCATCGCTTCGAAGAGTCCATCGATGAGGCCAGGGCGCTGCAGGCGCGCATTCCCCAGTACTCGATGCACTTTTTTCTTGCCCTGCTGTACTGGGAGCAGGGCCGCTTCGACGAGGCCATCGAGGAAGAGCGACTGGAATTCGAGCATCGCGGCGACAGCGCTCTGCTGGCGGCGCTGGAAGCGGGCCTTGACGCCGACGGCCCGCAAGGTGCGCTGCGTTTCAAGGCCGAGGCTTTGGTCGCCCGGTCGAACGAGTCCTACGTCGATCCCAATGATATCGGGGAGACTTTCGCCCGGGCCGGTTTGATCGACGAAGCCATCCGCTGGCTGGACAAGGCGGTCGAGAACGGCTCGTACAAAATAACCTACATTGCTTTTTGGCCTCATTTCGACCTACTGCGCGACGATCCGCGTTTCCGGGGCCTGGAGGAGCGCGTATACGGCGAAAAGGTTCAGGACATCCGGCGACTTCGAATTTCGACGCCGCGATAAGGCGGACCGGTTACGGAGCCCATTCAGGAAGCGATCCGTTCGACGCACAGCCGTCACGTGATTCCGCACCGGGGTGTCGCGCGGGACGGGTCGTGGCGTCGGGTTGAGCGTTCGGCCGCGGCGCGAAGAAACTACAGCTCGCGCAACGGCGGAACGTTGAACTCGATCGCCGCCAGCTGTTCCGGAGCGGCGCCGACGGACCGCAGGAAGGGCAGCCAGCGGGGATCGGCGGCAAGGTTTTTTGTTTGGGGGTACCCGAGAATCTGGGTCCAGCCCGAACCCGCGCCGCTCTCCCGCTCCCGCTCCAGCCAGTAGAAGGCCTGATCGAGATCGCCTGTCCAGGCGTACACCAGGGCGACTTCGGAACCGTATTCTTCCCCGGAGAGCTCGATCAGGCGAGCCACCTCCCGTTCGAATTCGGCTTCCTGCCCCAGTTCATGGAAAACGAGCGCGCGCCCGCTCGCACGATCGGACTCGCCCGGCTCGTTCTCGATGGCCTCGCGCGCGCGTTCGACTTCGTTCATGAGCAGATACGCCAGACAGCGAAAGGCATTGGTGCCGTAACGTTGCGGTGACAGAAGCTGGACCGTATCCAACTTGGCGAGGGCTCGCTTCGGGTCGCCGGTGAACAGGTACATGAGCCCGAGATTGAAGTGGGCGCTCGCGCTCAGCGGATTATCGACCACGATCCGTTCGTAATACGGCACCGATTCCTCGAGCCGGCCAAGGGCGAAAAGCATCATTGCCGCGTCGGTCGGATCGGACGAGAGTTCGATGGCCTTTTCGTAATGACGGGCCGCGGACTGGAGATCGTTCCGCCAGGCATACGCGGTAAAGCCCAGGGCCCGATGCGCGACCGCCATATCCGGATTGATGTTCAGGGCGTTGTTCAACGCTTCGGTGATCAGTGCGACGCCGCGTTCCAATTCAACCTGCTCGAAGAGGATCTGGTTCTCATAGGCTTTCGATAATCCGACCCAGGCGGACGCATAGCCGGGATCGATCGCCAGGACCTGCTGGTACAGTTCCGCCGCCTTGAGCGCATCCTCCGGCGTTCTGCGCGCGACCACGGAGCCCGCCTGCAGGTAGAGCGCGTAGGCATCCGGGTCCGTTTTTTCAATGCCATCGGCTTCATCGACCAGGGTGACCTTCAGTCGCTCCACGACCGCAGCGGCCACTTCGTCCTGAATGGCGAAGATATCCTGCCAGGGCCGATCGAAGGTTTCGGACCAGATGTGGGCGTCCGTGCGGCCGTCGATCAACTGGGCCGTGATGCGGATCTGGTCGCCCGACCGGCGAACGGAGCCCTCGAGGATGTGGTTGACGTCCAATTCCTCGGCCACCTCGGTGAGCTTGATGTCCTTGCCTTTGTAGCTGAAAGCCGAGGAGCGTGAGATGACTTTGAGGTCCGGTATCCGGGCGAGGAGGTTGAGTAACTCCTCGGAGATGCCATCGGAGAAATATTCCTGTTCCTCGTCGGAGCTCATGTTGACGAAGGGCAACACCACGATGGATTTTTCGCCGTAGGCGTTCGGGCGGGACTCGTCCCTGCCCAGTTGGCGGGCCGCGGACACCTGTTCGGCGATCTGCGCTTGCCGCGCAACCTCCCGGTGATGGGTGAGAACGAACTTGTCGACCGCAAAGTAGGTCAGCGCGAGCGCGAGTCCGATGATGATCATCCGGTCCAGGCGCCGGCCCCGACGTCGGTCATCAGGCGACTGGCGAACGATTTCCGCCTCGCGAATCAGGCCCCGCGGCGTCAGGTCGAACGCCCATGACAGGATGATGGCCGGAAAGAATCCGATCGCCAGGCAGAGCACGACCATCCGGATGGCCGTGTCGCCCAGTCCAAAGACCGGAAACAGGGTCTCCGCAACCTGAATGATCAGCCAGGATGTGACGATGTACGCGGCGCCCGCACGAAATACGTTTCTGCGTTTCAGTTCGCTGAACAGTGACATGAAAAAGTGACGCCCCAATCGTTCCGATCGAGAGGATAACCCACCCGACCTGTAGCGTACCAATGAAACAGCCGGGCGGGGCAGGGGCGATGCGTGTAGGGGGTCGGCAGCGCAAGTGCACTTGCCCCGCGCGGAACGGCGTTCGGTTTTGGCCGCATCAGCGACCGGGTGTCGTCATTCTGCGCGGCGGCAAGCAAAGTTTTGAAAATTTTCTATACTTGGTTTGGTTAGCGCCACCGGCAAAGAGGAAGAGAAGGGTCGCCTTCGCGCGGCCCTTTCTCTTTGGCCGCAACGGCCAGGAGCGGATTGACACCGAACGACCGAACAATCCGGTCAACCGTTGGTGATGACACGCTCTGATTCTGGAAGCCTGGCCAGGTCGTGCTGGCTCTATTCGCTCGTCTGCGCGTCCTGGTCTTCGGGCAGAATCATGTCGAGCAAGTCCAATACCTCGGGCTCGGTGGAGGGAAAGCGGACGTTTCCGTTTTCTTCGCCAAATTTACGGCATAGCTCGTCCGCCAGCTCCTGGTTCTGGCGGATCTTAACCGAGTGCCTGAAGTTCGGTCGTCTTTGAGTTTCTCTATCGTCTGTGCGGTAATTGGCGCCGAGCGGTGGACATCGCGATCACGTTTTAGGCCCTTCGGTGTCATTTCAAAGGCCCAGGCCAGAAACAGAGCAAGAGGAAAGCCGGCGGCCAGCAGCACGAGTACGGTCTTGATCACCCAGTCCGGCGTTCCAAAACTTTCAAAAACCAACTGCAATACCTGCGCGATCAGCCACGCAACAAGGACGTACGCCAGACCTACTTTGAAGACTTTCCTGCGTTTCAGTTCATTGAACAGTGACAAGCGATGGATTTTCCGTGTTGGATGTGAGGCCAAGAATAGGTGTTTTGGAGCTGAAAGCCAAAATAATCCAGGCATTTCGACGTCTTAACGACTATTTGTTCGAAATACGGTAAACAACATCTCGGATGTGGACCGTTCTTCCGGGTCAGCGTGATCGATGGGGCGTTCGCGGCGATCGGTAGAGCCTACGGGCCGAGCCAGGGTCTGAAACGCATGAGCGAAATCCCCTCGAAGTGAATTTCGGCAGCGTCTGATTCTCAGTACCGCCAGTTGAGGCACTGTAATACGGAGAAAAAAAGGCCGTCTGAGCGACGGCCCGAGTAGTGCGGTGATTGGGCGGCTTATGATGATGGCTGCATCGTCAACAATGACACAGTCAGTCGGGAAATTGGACACGAGCGACGTTGATATCGCCCCCGTCATGGCCCTGAAAGCAGACGCCGCCGGCGTCGAGGCGGGTCGGTCATTCGTTCTTTGCGTCCTTTACGGCTACTCCATACGGCACGTTCGAGAAACGTGCCGTATGGAATCCACTCAACCGTCCAGTCGTTAAGGCGTACCCACTTCTGGCACTGGAGAGTGATGTTCGTGAACCAGTTTCCATTCACCCTGTGTTTTAACGAACAATAAGGTAATGAGATTGTTGACTGTAATTACGCCGTATTCCCTATGGTCCAGTATGAAATCGGAGACAAAGGTCAAATTAGCTACATTTCCATAATAAACGGCAACGTTCAAAGTCCCCTCTCTGGGCGCGAACTGTATGACTTCTTTTACATCTACACCAAATAACTGGCGTTCATTATGCTCATTACCGGCACTATCGAATGACATTCCTCCATTGAATTCGACAAACTTGTCTCCGTACGCATGAAAAGAGATAAGTTGGTCCATGAATTCGCTGTCATATCCCTGTCCGGCTCCGGCAACGATACTTTCTGCAATGGCTCCAAAAGTTTCCAGGACTTCTGCTTGTGCTTGTGGATAGCTTTGTTCGATTACAGAATTCTTGCCCGATGCATTGGATGCGACCGCATCCGTGGTCGTGATGCACAACGCAAAAAACGAAATCAGCAATAATTTGATTGTTTTCATCATCAAGTCTCCTCTCTCTCCATTAAATTTGCGATTAACCCCAGCCCGTCCAGGATCCATGTTTTCGATAGTTCCGCACTGCGTGGCGGTTCCTCTGACTTTCTTCCCTCGCTTTGCCCACATCTGAAGTCTAGACTGATAATTTCTGCTATCAATTAGCGAAATTTTGAATAAAAATGTGCATTTATGCACAAAGGCGGCGATAGCCAATGAAATGGGATGACCTGAAAATCGTATTGGCCGTTTCTCGCAGCGGTACGATGAGTGGTGCTGCGAAGTTGCTAAATGTTCAGCACTCGACCGTGTCCAGGCGTATCAAAGCACTGGAAAGACAGCTCGGAACCAACCTCGTCAGGCGCAACAAGGGATCCTATGAGCTAACCCGGGCCGGACAGAAGGTCACGGAAACCGCAATCAGGGTGGAAAAGGAGATCACGAGTGTCGATGGGACTCTGCTGAAAGAAGACGATCCGTTGAAGGGCGTGCTGCGAGTGACAACCATTAACAGTCTCGCTTCCACCCTATTGATGCCCATGTTCGCTGCGTTCAGCAGAGCCCACCCACAGATCGAACTTCATGTCATGGTGTCCAGCGAAACGGCAAACCTGACCAACAGGGAAGCGGACGTTGCAATCCGATTGAGCAATGCGCCGCCAGACACGCTTATCGGAAAGCGCATCGCCACCGTTGCTTCAACCGTGTACGGAAGCGTTGATTACCTGGACGAGGTTGAAGCGGGAAAGTCAGACCTGAAGTGGCTGGGCGTAAGTTGTTGTGGTTTTCATGAAAGCTGGACCAGAGAGACTTCGGGTCGTGCAAAACACGCGTTCAACTGTGATGAAGCATTACTGACAATTTCAGCGCTTCGCGAAGGGCTGGGGGTTTCCTATCTTGCCTGCCATATTGGTGATGCCGAGCCAACACTGCGGCGGTACTGTGAGCCTGAAAGCCGATTTGATCTGGGCATGTGGATGTTGATCCATCCGGAGTCCAGATCCAATATTCGTGTGCTAACTTTTCGTGATTTCATGACCCGGGAGATTCAGGCGCAGCAGCAACAGTTAGCTGGCTTTTCTTCCCCGGCAGTGGATGGTTAGTGGAAAACGTCACGTTGTTCTTGCAGCATCCCTCAAGGCCTGCAAACGCACCAGGTTTTCAGATGTCCAGGTGGTTTGGTAATCATAGAAACTATCTTCGACATGTGCGTCATCGGGAAGTTGAACCCAGGATTGCTTGGTCGAAGTGTAGATGTGTACGTCAGGAGGTAGCAGATCCGGGACGTCGAGGGTGCCAACCCGGATAAACCGGATTCCTTCCCGGATGCCCCCCATGAAGTAATTGCTCCAGACAGCGATATGACATTTTGGGCAACGGGCGATCCTCTGGCCCCTACCGCTGGGCGAATCGACCATTTCAGCTTTGATTGCGCCTTTCAGGAGTTCGACATCATCGGCGACGAACAAGGCATTGATTGCGAAAGCAGAGCCCGTCTGTCGTTGGCACCACAGGCAATGACAGCAATGCACTATCAGCGGGTCAGACCTTAGTTGGTAACGTACATGCCCGCAGGTGCATCCACCCTCCGGCGGTTTGATCATTGACGTCATTGTGTTCTCCCTGTAACGCGGAATTTACCTTTCTGATACGCGAACTTACCAATCCCCTCGCTTAAATAACGTCAGGGCGAAGAGTACCGCCGACACGAGCAACGTTACCGAAACGATCGACTTGGAATATGCCCAGAATATCTCGCCGGCGGCTGCACTGCCCCGGAACGAGTCTGTTTGATTTGAAAAATTGAACGCCCAGTTACCCGCCAAACCGTAGGCAACGAAACCCCAAGCGGCACCCAACAACAGTAAGCAGATCATCAACGACCTGGAGATCCTGGCCGGGCGGGTTTCTCGATTCAGGAATCGATGAAATCCGAGGAACGAGGCCATCGGGAGCGAAACGATGCCTATCCAGGCAATCAGAGTTCCAAGCGGCAACCCCGACAATCGGAGCGGCTCGACCAGTAGCCAGGCTGAAGCCGTCGCCAGTAAGTACGCACTGCAGACGAAAACCCCGAGAGCCAGAATTACTGCGAGTCTTCTTTGCAGTTCACTCACCAGAGTATCGCTCCAGAAATCATCAGCAGTTTCAGCGTAGTCCCGTTTGCGATCCATACCAAGTCGCCCGAGGATCTGAAGCTTCCGTAACGGGTTGGAAGCTGACCCCGGGTCTTCAGTTCCAGCGGCCCATAGAGGCCGCTCAATTCCAGGCCATCAGATCTCGGTCTGCTCCGCGATCGCCAGGAGTGATCAGGGTACCCCTGTACTCTTTGATGTTTTCTGAAAGAACGATTTTTGTTCGTCGGCCTGGATGCACACCATTCTCCGGGAAAGCCTCCGATACATGAAGTCCGGGTTGCGCGTTTCTTCGCCCGGATTGCAATAATTACCGTTTCGACAATACTTAGATTCAGTTCGGTTTTTCGGGGCAACGCAATGGAAATGCCGGTTTGGTGTATTCGATTTGCTTTGCAACGGCCCGGGCTGACCAAGCAACGACCCAAGGAGATAGCATGATGAAAGGATTCATCCCGATGAGGACGATCGCACTGACCTTAGGGGGCCTTGTGCTCTCAATGACAGCGTATGCCGACCCCCCGCCGGTACGCGTCAACCAGCAGATTACCGAAGGCTACGCCGCGTACACCGAGGCTGATGACCGTGACGATACACCCGGCGACCCGGGCAGTTTCCAGTCGAACATCAAGAGCCCCGTGAAGCAGGTCACGGCGGCCGAGCGCGCCGCGGCACAGGCAGCAGCCCTGTACGATGCGCGTACGAATGCACACGAGTTCTGTCATTACGCGCCGGACGGGTACAACACCTCGCTTTACGCGATCAACCTGTCCGTTCTGCTCATGACCGACGACGGCGTCGGTTACACGATCTACCTCGCCTTCGATTGCGAAGAGATCGACTAGAAGCACCCGGCCGCGGTTCGGAACCGCGTGTCCGCGGCACGTGCGTAAAAAAGCTGTAAGGGACCATCACCGCGAGTGGAGACGAAACCCCGCCGGACGGCGGGGTTTCGGGCGCCCGGGGCGGAACTGAAACGCCCCCGCCCGGAATATTTCCTGCATCGCGGATACCGGTGTCAGTTCCCGCCGTCTGCGTGACGGATGATCACCGTGACCTCGTCCAGCGGCACGCTGTTTTCAGCGTCGGGACGGACAGCAGCCGGGGTGGCGTAACCGTGCGGGGTCAGCGTCAAGGATCAGAGTAAAAATCTTTCGGTGACCGTCCTGTTCGACCGCGTTCCGCGGACATCTGCTAGCATTTCCCGTACACGCGCCCGGGCCGTC
>JARRMH010000212.1:0-5001 GCA_037386205.1 Woeseiaceae bacterium
CGTATCGCGCGTCGGGCTCCAGGCTTTCCCGGATCATCAGTCCGAGTTTGCGGTGCGGTTCGACCCCCTCGCCGTCAAAGGCGACATCGGCCGACAGGATGAAATCGCCGGAGACTTTCTTCCAGACGAAGAAGAACTCGTCCTGATCGAACCACATGTTGGCGCCGGTCCCGGCCAGCACGTAGATCTGGCGGCCGGCATCGTAAGCGATACGACCCGGGGTCCTGACCGCACCGACGTCGCCGGCTCCGGCGAAAATCCCGAGGTCATCCGCCATCGTGAGCGGTGTCAGTGCGACTATTGCCAGCAGTGCAAAAAGCGGCTTTATAGGTGCGGTCAACGTCACGCCCCGGCCCTTCTGAAAATGTTCTTTTCACTACGGTAGCACCGATGTTATCATTGCACAACTTATTGTTTTTTCGAATAAATGTCCCATCCACTCGATATCGTAATCGTCGGCGGAGGCACGGCCGGCTGGATGACTGCGGCGGCGCTGGTTGCGAAGACGACCCCGGCGCAGTGCAACGTCATGCTGATCGAATCCGACGAGATCGGCAGCGTCGGCGTCGGCGAAGCGACGCTGCCGCAGATGAAGGACTTCAACGATCACGTCGGCATCATCGAGTCCGACATGATGCGCAAGACCAACGCATCGTTCAAACTCGGCATCGAGTTCTGCGACTGGGGCTACGCGGGCTCATCGTACATTCACCCGTTCGGCACCTTCGGCCGCCGCAAGGCCGGGGTCGATTTCCTGCACCAGTGGGTGCGCGCCGGCCAGTCGGGGACGGTCGAGAACATCGAGGCGTATTCGTATGCCATCCGGGCCTGTCGCGAGACCCGCTTCGAATTCCCGGTGGAAGACGACAAGGAACTCAATTCGACCTACGCGTACGCCTACCATTTCGACGCCAGCCTGTATGCGCGCTTCCTGCGCGAGTTCGCCGAAGCCCGCGGGCTGAAGCGTATCGAGGGACGCATCGTCGACGTCGTGACCAACGCCGAGACGGGTCACATCGAATCGGTGCGATTGAAGTCCGGGCAGACGGTCTGGGGCGACTATTTCATCGACTGCTCGGGATTTAATTCGCTGCTGATGCACACGATGCTGCACGTGCCGTTCGAGGACTGGTCCCGCTGGTTGCCGTGCGACCGGGCGGTGGCCGTACCCTGCGCGCGCACGGAGCCACTGACCCCGTATACGCGCTCGACGGCCCGCGAGGCAGGCTGGCAGTGGCGCATCCCGCTGCAGCATCGCACCGGCAACGGTTACGTGTATTGCAGTGAGCACATCAGCGACGACAAGGCCAGCGCTGCTTTGCTCTCGAACCTCGACGGCGAGGCACTCGACGAGCCCCGGCTCCTGCGCTTCAAGGCCGGCCGGCGCAAGACATCATGGCAAGGCAACTGCATCGCGATCGGCTTGTCGAGCGGTTTTCTCGAACCGCTCGAGTCGACCAGCATCTACCTGATCCAGATCGGCATCATCCACCTGCTGAAACTGTTCCCGGGGCCACAGCCGGACCCGGCGCTGATCGCAGAGTACAACCGGCTCGTCGACTACGAGTACGAACGCGTCCGGGACTTTCTGATCCTGCACTACCACCTCAACCAGCGGGACGATGCCGAACTCTGGCGCTATTGCCGCAACATGGACATTCCCGACAGCCTCGTTGAGAAGATCGAGATGTTCCGCCACCGCGGGTACATCGACGAGTATCGCTACGGGTTGTTTGCGCCGCCGAGCTGGATTGCCGTCTTCATCGGCCAGGGCCTCACGCCCCGCGATTTCGAACCCTTTGCAAAGAACATCCCGATCGAGAGAGTGCGCCGCGAGATGCAGGACCTGGCCGCCGCGATCGACAAACGCGTGCAGCTGATGCCGCAGCACGGCGAATTCCTCGCTGACTATTGTCCTGCTGCATCATGAGCGGCCCCATACGCAAGGTCGTCATCGTCGGCCGCGACGCGGCCGCCTGGTTATCCGCGCTGGCGCTGCAGACGAGTTTCTCGAAAATAGAGGACGGCGTCGCAGTCGAACTCATCGAGCTGCCGTCAGCGCTCGGTCCGCAGGATGCCTACGTCACGCTGCCGCCCCAGCACGCATTCCACGACCTGCTCGGCCTCGACGAAAACCGCCTGCTGCGTGCCTGCGCGGGCCTTTACGTTCTGGGGCAGCGTTTCTCGAACTGGTCCGGGGCAGCGCCACCCTTCCTGCACGCCTACGACACCCACGGCGTGTCGCTGAACCAGGTCGATTTCCTGCAGTTCTGGCTCAAGGCCCGGGCGGCGGGACTCAAGGTACCGCTCGAGGACTTCTCGCTCGGGGCCGTAGCGGCCAAGCAGGGGCGCTTCGTCATCTTCAACGATGCGACGCGCTCGTTCTCCAACGCGGCTTACGGGTATCACCTCGATGCAATTCGCTACCTGCGGGCGATCGGCAGGACTGCCCTGCAGGCGGGACTCAAGCACACCGTCGCCGAGGTCACCGCGGTCGAGCACGAGGGCGATCGCATCCGATCGCTCACGCTCCATGACGACTCGGTCGTCGAAGGCGATTTATTCATCGATGCATCGGGTCCCGAGGCCCGGCTGATTCGACATCTCGAGAGGAACAACTGGGAGAGCTGGGCGCAATGGCTGCCGTGCGACCGCGCGCTCGTCGCATCGGCCCGGGCGCTGGAACCGGCTCCGGCATTTGCGCAGATTTCGGCATTCAGCGGCGGCTGGCTGGGCATCCATCCGCTCATGGATCGCACGGCCCTCGTGGCCGCCTACTCGTCGCCGCACATAAAAAATGACGACCTGCCCGAGATCGTCGCGGCTCTGTCCGGCCTGACACTCGACGGCGACGTCGTGCTGTCCGCCAGTGCACCGGGCACAAGGCGTGCTCACTGGATCGGCAACTGCGTCGCGATGGGCGAAACCGGCGTCTACCTCGAGCCGCTGGACGGCGTGCAGCTGCACATGCTGCATACGGGCCTGTCGCACCTCGTCTCGCTGTTCCCGGTCGACCGGGATGACATGAAAGAAGCCCGCGTGTACAACGACAAGATGGCGGCGCATGCCGTCGGGCTCAGGGATTTCCAGATCGCGCATTATCATCTGAACCGCCGGTTCGACGACCCGTTCTGGAACGAGGTCCGCGCGCAGGAAGTCCCGGAGACGCTGGCAGAGAAACTCGACCTGTTCGGGCGACGGGGGATCGTGGCAATGCGGGAACACGAGACGTTCCATGAAGAAAACTGGACCGCGATACTGATCGGCCACGGCCTGATTCCCGCCACCTGGGACCCGTTGGCCGACAATGTACCGGAACAGGAACAGATCGCGAATTTCCAGCGCATGCTGAAGTTCATCGCAGACGAAGTCGAATCGATGCCTTCGTTGCAAGCGCACGTCGAAATGAACGCGCCGGCGACGTCGGACTACATTTTCTGAGGTATTCAATGGCAGAGAAACGCATCAGCAGGATCGTGATCGTCGGTGGCGGCACGGCCGGCTGGATGACTGCAGCCGCCCTGGCAAAGATCCTCGGCACGGCACGGCACAGCATCACGCTGATCGAATCGGAGCAGATCGGTACCGTCGGCGTGGGCGAGGCCACGATCCCGATGATCCAGTTGTACAACAACGTCCTCGGTCTCGACGAGGACGAGTTTGTCCGTGAGACCAATGCCACGTTCAAGCTCGGCATCGAGTTCGTCGACTGGCGCCGGCTCGGGCATCGCTACTTTCACCCGTTCGGCATGCTCGGTGTCGACATGGACGGCATCGGCTTCCCGCATTTCTGGATGCGCTGGAATCGCACCGGGGGCAGCCTCGACTACAGCCATTTCAACGCGGAAACCGAGGCGGCGCGGGCCATGCGCTTCCAGCGGACCAGTGGCGAAACCGGCCCCAGGCTCATGCCGTCGATCAACTACGCCTTCCAGTACGACGCCAGCCTCTACGCCGCCTACCTGAGGCGCTTTGCCGAGGCCCGCGGCGCGACGCGTGTCGAGGGCAAGGTCGTCGACGTGGCCCAGGCCGAAAATGGCGACATTGCATCGCTCACGCTCGAATCCGGCCAGGTGGTCGAAGGTGACTTCTTTATCGACTGCTCCGGGTTTCGCGGACTGCTGATCGAACAGGTGTACAAGGCAGGTTACGACGACTGGAGTCACTGGCTGCCGGTCAACCGTGCGGTTGCGGTGCCCTGCGACAGCGTGGAGGAACTGCTTCCCTACACGCGCTCGACGGCACGCGAGTGCGGCTGGCAGTGGCGCATCCCGCTGCAGCATCGCATCGGTAACGGTTACGTTTATTGCGATCAGTACATCAGCGAGGACGAAGCGGCCGCGAAGTTACTCGACAATCTCGACGGTGCGCCGCAGGCCGATCCGCGTACCCTGCGCTTCGTAACAGGAAGGCGCAGGAAGTGCTGGGTCCGGAACTGTGTCGCATTCGGGCTCGCAAGCGGCTTTCTCGAACCACTCGAGTCCACGAGTATTCACCTGATCCAGGTTGCCATAGCGAAGCTCATGGCGATGTTCCCGGGTGACGGCATCAACGAGCGCCTGGTCGACCGTTTCAATGACGAGATGGCGTTCGAGTACGACAACGTCAAGGATTTCCTGATTGCGCACTACAAGCTGACCGAGCGCAACGATACGCCGTTCTGGGATTACGTTCGCACGATGGACATCCCCGATTCGCTGCAGGAGAAGTTCGACGTCTTTCGCGCGCGCGGCGAGGTCATGGCGCGGCAGGACGAGTTGTTCAAGGAGACGAGCTGGTACGCGGTGCTCGCCGGCCAGGGACTCGTGCCCGAGGGTTATCACCCGGTCGCGGACGCGATCTCCGAAGACGAACTCAGGCTGCGGCTGACCAAGATCCGGACTGGCATCCAGAACCGCATCAACAGCATGCCCGGCCACAAGGAATTCATCCGCAAGCACTGCCGGTCAGCCGACGCGACCTTCGAGTAGCAAATTCCGGACGAAAAAAAGCCCGGCTGCC
>JARRMH010000213.1:0-4997 GCA_037386205.1 Woeseiaceae bacterium
CACCCCGGTACACACCGCACGGTATTCGCGTGCGATGTCCCGGTCGGCGAGCTGGCGCACGAGCGCGGTGTGGGCCGGCAGCGTCTTGGCGACGAGCAACAGCCCCGTCGTGTCCTTGTCGATGCGATGAATCAGGCCGGCCCGCGGCACCTCGCCGAGCTGCGGTGCATGGTGCAGCAGCCCGTTCATCAGCGTGCCGCCCGGGTTGCCGGCGCCCGGATGGACGACCAGGCCGGCCGGCTTGTTGATCACGAGCACGGCATCGTCCTCGAAGACGATATCGAGCGCCAGGGGCTCCGGGTCCACCGTTACGGCCGGCTCGGCCACGGGCTCGAATTCGACGACTTCGCCGCCGACAACCGTATCGCGGGGCCGCCGGGCGCCGCTGTCGACGCGGATGGCACCGGCCAGCAGCCATTCCTTGAGGCGGCTGCGCGAATAGTCGGGAAACATCCGCGCCAGCGCCTGGTCCAAACGCAGACCAGCCAGCTCTTCGGGGACGGCCATTACGAGCTTCTCGGGAGACATGACTGGAGCGAATATTACGTTATACTCGCGCACCTTGAACGCCCCGGGCCCCGAAATTATGAGAATGAATCGACGCCGACTGCGCCTTTTGCTCCTCGCCATCCTGCCGGTGGCGTTGTTCGCGTGTGCGGGCAATGACGAGCAGCAGAGCGAAGTGCAGAACATCACCGAGGCGTACGCGAAGGCCCAGGAGTCGATCGACAGGGGGAATTACCGGCGGGGCATCCAGATCTTCGAAGCAATCCAGGCCCGCTATCCGTTCAGTGACCTCGCCCGGCAGATCCAGCTCGAACTCATGCACGCGTATTTTCGCAGCGGCCGCAAGGAGCAGGCCATCGAGGCGGCTGACACGTTCATGCGGGAAAACCCGATCCATCCGCGTGTCGACTACGCTCTATATATTCGGGGCCTCGCTTATTACGAGGAAACCCCGGGAATTCTCGAGCGCTGGTTCAGGAAAGACGTGACGAAGCGCCCGCCGAAGGACGTCGAACTCGCGTATTCGAGCCTGCGGCAGCTGGTCGAGAGGTTCCCGATCAGCCAGTACGCACCGGACGCCGAAAAACGGCTGATCGCGATCAAGAACCGGCTCGCCGCCTACGAAAACCACGTCGCCGACTACTACCTGCGGCGCGGGGCGTACGTGGCGGCGCTCAACCGGGCCAAGGCGGCCCTCGAGCAGTACAACGGTGCCACGGGCAACGCCCGCTCGCTGGAGATCATGGCAGCAGCTTACGAGGAGCTCGGCATGGGCGACCTTGCCGCCGATACCCGGCGCGTGCTCCAGGCCAACTTCCCGGGCGAGAGCTAGGAAGTCAGGGGGGAATTAAGGGGGACAGGTATTAAGGGGACAGTTTACGAAATTGCGTTCACCGCAATTACGTAAACTGTCCCCTTAATTCCCCTCATTCCTTAACTCCCTCGATTTCAAGTCGGGAACTTGTAGCCCGACGTGATCGGGTAGCGCCAGTCGCGGCCGAAGGCGCGGCTGCTGATGCGCACGCCCGGTGGCGCCTGCCGCCGCTTGTACTCGTTGCGCTTCACCATCTCGAGGACCCGGATGACGACCTCGCGATCGTAGCCTCGTGCCGTAATCTCGGCGACCGACAGGTCTTCCTCGATAAACGCGGCGAGAATCGGATCCAGGATATCGTAGTCCGGCAACGAGTCGGAGTCCTTCTGGTCGGGGCGCAGCTCGGCCGAGGGCTCGCGCGTGATGACGCGCTCCGGGATTGCCTCGCCGAGCGTGTTGCGATAGCGGGCGAGTTCGTAAACCAGCGTCTTGCTGCAGTCCTTGATCGGCGCAAAACCTCCGGCCATGTCGCCGTAAAGCGTGGCGTAACCGACGGCCATCTCACTCTTGTTGCCGGTCGTCAGCAGCATCCGCCCGGTCTTGTTGGAAATAGCCATCAGCAGCAGGCCGCGGCAGCGTGCCTGGATGTTCTCCTCCGTCACGTCGGGCTCGGTCTCGCCCAGCACCGGGCGCAGCTGTGCGATTGTTGCCTCATAGATCGGCTCGATCGGGACCACGTCGTACTCGGCGCCGAAGGTTGCGGCCTGCTGCGCCGAATCCTCCTGGCTCATTTCCGAGGTGTAGCGGAAGGGCATCTGGACTGCGCGGACCTTGTCGGCCCCGAGCGCGTCACAGGCAATCGCCAGCACGAGCGCCGAGTCGATGCCGCCCGACAGGCCGATGATGACGCCCGGGAAGCCATGGTTGACGACATAGTCGCGTGTACCGAGAACCAGCGCGCGGTAGACCCTGGCAACCGTTTCCTCGGTCTGCGCGATCTCCCCGCGGACCGGCACGACGCCTCGCGCCGTTCCCTCGAGCACGACCGCGTGCATGTTCTCCTCGAAGGAACGGGCCCGGAATGTGATCTCGCCGTTGCCGTCCATGGCGAACGACCCGCCGTCGAATACGAGTTCGTCCTGGCCGCCCACGTGATTGACGTAAACCACCGGCAGGCCGGTTTCCTCGATGCGCCGGCGAACCACCGTCTCGCGATGCTCCTGGCTGGCACCCTCGAACGGCGACCCGTTGATCACGAGCATGCACTCGGCGCCGGCCGCCCGGCTCGCCCGCATCGGACCGGGCCGCCAGACATCCTCGCAAATGTTCAGGCCGATGCGAATGCCGTTGAGCTTGAAGACTGCCGGTTCCTTGCCGGCCGTGAAATAGCGTTCCTCGTCGAAAACGGCATAATTCGGCAACAGTTGCTTGCGATAGGTTGCCAGCACGCGTCCGTCACGCAGCACGGCGCATGCGTTGTAAATGTTGTCGCCATCGTATTCGGGAAAGCCGATGAGCACGGCGATGTCAGTGACCTTGTCGCGGATCTCGGCGATCGAGTTTTCCACCGCGTGCCGCAGCCCGCCGTGAAACAGGAGGTCTTCGGGCGGGTAGCCGCAGACGCTCAGCTCGGGAAAGATGACGATATCGGCATCATTCTCGTCGCGCGCCCGCCCGGACGCCGCGATGATCTTGTCCGTGTTGCCCGCAACGTCGCCGACGACGAGGTCGATCTGCGCCAGGGCGACTTTGACGGCGTCAACCATCCTTGCCGCCAAGGACCTCCATCATCTTTGATCCGAGCTCGGCTGGCGAGCGGACGGTAGCCACGCCCGCGGCGTCGAGCGCCCTGAACTTGTCGTCGGCCGTGCCCTTGCCGCCCGCGATGATGGCGCCCGCATGTCCCATGCGCTTGCCCGGCGGCGCGGTGACGCCGGCGATATAGGCGACGACCGGCTTGGAGACGTGCGCCTGGATGTACTCGGCGGCGGCTTCTTCGTCGGTGCCCCCGATCTCGCCGACCATGATGATGCCGTCGGTCGCGGCGTCGGCCTCGAACAGTTCGAGGCAATCGATGAAGTTCATGCCGCGCACCGGGTCACCACCGATGCCGATGCAGGTCGTCTGCCCGAGACCGTTGGTCGTGGTCTGGTACACGGCCTCATAGGTCAGCGTTCCGGAGCGCGAGATGACCCCGATCCTGCCCGGCTGGTGGATGAAGCCGGGCATGATGCCGATCTTGCATTCGCCCGGGGTGATGATGCCGGGGCAGTTGGGACCAATAAGGCGGCAGTCAAAGTCCGCCAGCGCCGCCTTGACCTTGACCATGTCGTTGACCGGGATGCCTTCGGTGACACACACGATAAGATCGACGCCGGCATCGGCCGCTTCGAGGATCGCATCGGCCGCGAACGGCGGCGGCACATAGATCATGCTCACGTCGGCGCCGGTCTCTGCGACCGCATCGCGCACCGTGTTGTAAACGGGCACGCCGAGATGCTCCTGGCCGCCGCGCCCCGGCGTGACGCCGGCGACGACGCGGGTCCCGTAATCGATGCACTGCTCGGTGTGGAAAGACCCCTGGTTGCCGGTGATGCCCTGGCAGACGATCTTGCTGTCCTGGTTGACGAGTATGCTCATTAGTCTTCCTTTACGACGCTGCCGCCACGACTTTCCGCGCGGCGTCGGTCAGATCCTCCGCTGCAATGATGTCGAGTCCGCTGTTCGCCAACAGCTCGCGACCCTTCTCGACGTTCGTGCCCTCGAGGCGCACGACGACGGGCACTTTGACGCCCACCTCCTTGACCGCCGCGATGATGCCCTCGGCAATCAGGTCGCAACGGACGATGCCGCCGAAGATGTTGACCAGAATCGCCTCGACGCTGTCGTTCGAGAGGATCAGCTTGAATGCCGCAGAGACGCGCTCGGCGGTCGCGCCGCCGCCGACGTCGAGGAAGTTCGCCGGCTCGCCGCCGTGCAGCTTGATCAGGTCCATCGTGGCCATGGCCAGTCCGGCGCCGTTCACCATGCAGGCGATATTGCCGTCCAGCGACACGTAGTTGAGGTCGTGCTCGGCAGCTTTGCGCTCGGCCTCGTCTTCCTGTGACTCGTCGCGCAATTCAGCGATGGCGGGCTGCCGGAACAGCGCACTGCCGTCGATGTTGATCTTGGCATCGAGCGCCATCACGTCACCGCCCTTGGTCGTGATCAGCGGATTGACTTCGACCAGGCTCGCGTCGCAGTCGAGATAGAGCTGGTACAGCTTCCTGATGAGATCACCGAACTGCCGCAGCTGCTGCTTGTCGAGCTCGAGGCCGAAACCGAGCTGCCGCGCCTGATAATCCTGCAGGCCCGCTGCGGGCGAAACCGCCACCGAAAAGATCTTCTCGGGCGTCTCGGCAGCCACTTTCTCGATGTCCATGCCGCCGGCAGCCGACGCGATGAACGAGATGCGGCTGACTTCGCGGTCGACCAGCATGCTGAGATAGAGCTCCCGGTCGATCTCCGAGCCCGCTTCGACGTAAACCGTGTTGATCGGCAGCCCCTCCGGCCCCGTCTGGTGAGTGACGAGCGTGGTACCGAGCATCGCTGTGGCATGTTCGCGTACTTCGTCGGCCGAACGCGCGAGCTTGACGCCCTGCCGGCGATTGTCATGAGTTGCAGAGTTCGATCCTCT
>JARRMH010000214.1:0-6002 GCA_037386205.1 Woeseiaceae bacterium
TCGCAAGAAGGCCGCAGACAGGTCACGAGCCTCGCCCAGCGCCTCGAGAATTAGCAATTGCACGCCGTCTATTGCAGCCCGCTCGACCGAACCGTTGAAACGGCAACCCTGCTGGCAGGTCCGCACAAACTGACGCCCGTTCACGGACCCGGGCTGCAAGAGATCGACTACGGGCACTGGGAAGGGCTCCGTCGTTCGGAGATCGAATCCGAATTCGCCGACGAATATGCAGCATGGCACGAAGACCCGTTCACCATCGGACCGCGCGACGGCGAGTCCGGCGTCAATGTGCTGAATCGTGCATTGCCGGTGATGCGGCGCATCGTGGAGGACAACCGCCACAAGAACGTCCTGGTCGTGGCTCACAAGGGCGTCAACCGCATCCTAATCTCGAGCCTGCTGGGTTTCGATGTGCGCGGTTACCGCGACAGGCTCGACCAAAGCCCGGCGGGCCTCAGCATACTCGACTTCATGGGCGACGTTCATGCGCGGTTGCGTTTGCTGAACGACGTATCCCACTACGAGGGCGTACCGGCGCGGATTCTGAGCGAACGCTTGTCCGCATGGTGGGGTTCGCAACAAGACGCGTGAGTCGTACGCGCTTTTTTGCTTCGAGGATATAGGGTAGTTTCGCTTGCAATCTGCCATCGCGCGACAGGAAGGGAACGAGGTTTGAGCTTTATTGCTGAGCTGAGGCGCCGCAACGTCTTCAAGGCAGGAATCGCATACGTTCTCGTTGCATGGTTGATCCTGCAGGCAGGCGATGTACTGGGCCCGGCGCTGCGCCTCCCTGAATGGTCGAACTCACTGCTCGCATTTTTCCTGATTCTCGGCTTCCCGATTGTTCTGGTGTTTGCCTGGGCATTCGAGCTGACGCCCGATGGCTTCCGGCCGGAAACCGGCAATACGTCGCAGGACACGTCAGGTGGAAAGAAAGGTCGGATCCTCGATGTCGCCGTCATCGTGCTGCTTCTCGTGGCTGCCGGGTATTTCTTCTGGGAATCGCGATTATCGAACGAGAACACGGAGCCCGGCGTGGCAGAACCGCCGCAAACGGAAATCCGCACTGACGAGCCGCGGCCCATCAGACCTGCAGTGAACAAGATCGCGGTCCTTCCTTTCGCCAACGTGTGGTCATCAATGCCCTCGTGTCTGTCCCTGGCGTCTCGGTCCCTGCACGGACGACTGTTTTCGGTTTCAAGGATTTCACAGGCGACATCCGTGAGATCGGCCGGACCCTGGGAGTGGCCTACGTCCTCGAAGGCAGTGTCCGGTCCGTTGGCAACGTAGCTCGAATAACAGCATCGCTCGTCGAGATGGAAAGCGGTCTGCCGGTCTGGTCTGAAACCTACGAACGGTCGATCGAGAAGATCTTCGCGGTGCAGGATGAGATTGCCCGCGCCATCGCCACGGCGCTCGAGCTGGAGCTCGGCATCAGCAATGCGGTGCCAAACCGAACGACGGACATGGCCGCGTACGACTCCTATTTGCGTGGTCGCGCAGCCCTGCGGAAACGCGATGGCAATGCAATCAATCTGCTGGAGCGGGCGACGCAACAAGACGAGGGCTTTGCCCCGGCCTGGGCGAGCCTGGCGATCGCCTACCAGTCTGTGCTGGGCGATCATGTCAAGACGATCGACGCCGCGCAGCGTGCACTCGCAATTGACGCATCCAATATCGACGCGTTGACGGCGATGGGAAGCGTGTTACGGCAAGAGCGTCGGTGGACCGAGTCTGAGGCGTTTTTCAAACGCGCGCTTGCCATCGATCCGGGCTCCGCGGAGTTGCTGGAAGATTACGCCGAGTTCCTGAATGTCGTCGGGCGCAGTCACGAAGCCCTTGAAGTGGCCGAGCGCGGCATGGAGATCGACCCCCGCATTCAACCGCTGGTCGCGGCGTATGCTGAAGCTCTGCTCAGTGTCGGAAGGCCCGGAGAAGCCCGCAAGGTCGTGGTTGAATCTCTCGAGGCACAGGGGGACCAGGCCGGACTGTGGTGGGCGTCAATGCCGCTCTGGCTGCTGACGGACCCGGAGCCGAAACTCACGCAGCTGACGCCCACCGGGTACTCGGCCAGTGTCGAATATCTCCGGGGCATCCTGGCCTCGCCCGGCGACCAGGCGTTGTCCGAACTGGAAGCAATTCTCGATAACCGACGCAACAATCGGCCGGATGCGCTGATCGGCCGCCGGGAAGCAAGGCTCCTGTTGATCTATTTTGGTGAAGTGGACCTGGTAATCGCAAAGGATATCGAGGACCCGACCTTCTTCCCCAGCGGAGCACGCGAATGGTTATGGTCGCCGCTGTTCGAAGACTATCGCTCGCACCCAAAATTCCCCGAGTTCCTCGCCCGCGTGGGGATCACGGACTACTGGGATGCGACGACGCTTCCCCCGACCTGCCAGAAACTGGCCAATGACACGATACTTTGCCAATAGCCGGAGATACCATGAAAGACGAAACCCTCGCCCTGCACGCCGGCTTCAAGGCCGATCCCGCGACCAAGGCCGTATCGGTCCCGATTTACCAGACGGTCGCCTACGAGTTCGATAACGCCCAGCACGGCGCCGACCTCTTCAACCTCGAGGTCGAGGGCAACATCTACACGCGCATCATGAACCCGACGACGGACGTGCTCGAACAGCGCTGCGCGCAACTCGAGCAAGGGGTCGGCGCACTGGCCTTGAGCGCGGGGAGCGCAGCGGTCAACTACTCGATCCTGAACATCGCCGAACAGGGCGACAACATCGTCTCGGTTCCCCTGCTTTACGGCGGGACCTACACGCTTTTCAAGCACATGCTGCCCCGCCAGGGCATTGACGTGCGCTTCGGTGCGGACGACGGCATTGCGTCCCTGGGCGAGTTGATCGACGACAGAACCCAGGCGCTGTTCTGCGAATCGATCGGCAACCCGGCAGGGAACATCGTCGATATCGAGGCGCTCGCGAACCTCGCGCATGAAAATGGCATCCCGCTGATCGTCGACAACACGGTCGCGACTCCGGTGCTGATCAAGCCACTCGCCTGGGGCGCAGACATCGTCGTCAATTCCCTGACCAAGTACATGGCCGGGCATGGTAATTCCCTGGGCGGCGTCATCGTCGACGGGGGCGAGTTTCCCTGGGCGGAGCACGCCGAGAAGTACCATATGCTGACGACGCCCGAGGCGTCCTACCATGGTGTCGTGTACACCGAGGCGCTCGGCGCAGCGGCCTACATCGGGCGGGCGCGTACCGTGGCCCTGCGCAACACCGGGTCGGCGCTGAGTCCGATGAATGCGTTCCTGATCCTGCAGGGGCTGCAGACTTTGCCGCTGAGGATGGAGCGGCATTGCGACAACGCGCTCGCCGTCGCGCAATACCTGCGCGACCATCCGCGTGTCGAATGGGTAAGTTTTGCCGGCCTCCCCGACTCGCCCTACTACGACCTCGCGCAGAAATACACCGGCGGCAAACCCTCCGCATTGATGACGTTCGGCATCAAGGGTGGCTTCGATGCCGGCGTACGATTCTATGACGCGCTGCAGCTTTTCCTGCGCCTCGTCAACATCGGCGACACCAAGTCCCTGGCGGCGCACCCCGCATCGACAACGCACCGGCAATTGTCGGAGCAGGAACTCGAAACGGCGGGCGTGACGCCGGACATGATTCGACTGTGCATCGGCATCGAGCACATCGATGACATCATCGCGGACCTTGACCAGGCCCTGTCGGCGTCGGCCTAGTCCTCCGGGACAAGCTTCGCTCGCCTGCTACTTCTGTGCTGCGAGGCGCTTCGCCCGGGAACGCTGACGGGCAAAGCCGCGCGGATCGAAGAACTCATCGATCGGCGCTTCGCCGAGGATGGCCGCCGGATCGAAGGGCTCATTCCCCTCCGGCTGATAGGGACGCGGGTCGGCCCTGTCAAACTCATTGGCGGGCGGTCCGCCACCACAGGCAAGCGCCGTCGCACCCTTCGCCTGGTAACTGCTGCCGACCCGGGCACGCGTGCTCTCGATTTCGCGCAGTTCCTCTGCCGTCACAACTCGGTCCGGATCGAATCCGAAATCGACCTCTTTCTGGCCCCAGTAGCGAATGCGCCCGAGATCGTAGAAGCGGCGTTCGAAGCCCGATTTCATCGCGGCCTTCAGGCAGCCGAGCATGTAGCGGCGCTTGTACCGGTCGCGAATCCATGGATAGCTGAACAGCGACTTGCGCATGTAGAAGCGCCGGTAATTGCGCATGACGCCGCGCAGCACCTCGCTGCGTGACATATTCGCGGGCTTCATGATGGGCGTGACGAAATTGTAGCGGGCGTAATCACGCACCTCGACCTTGTCGCCGAGCTCCTCGAACAGGTCGGAGAACGGCCAGGGCGTGTACATGATCCAGTTGGCCATGTCGCAATCCCAGTCCATGGCCCAGGCGTACGTATCATCGATACTCTCGGGGGTCTCGTTCTCGAGCCCGATGATGAACTGGGCCTCGGCAACGATCCCGGCCTCTCTGAGCAGCCGAATGGCGCGCTTGTTCTCTGCGACCGTGGTCTCCTTGCGAAACCGCTCGAGGTTGAGCTGGGCCGACGCCTCGGTGCCGAGTGATACATGCACGAGTCCGGCTTGCCGGTACATAGGCAGCATATCCTCGTCGCGCAGGATATCCGTAACCCGCGTATTGATTCCCCATTCGACGCCGAGATCGCGTTCGATCAATTCCTCGCACAGCGCGATGAATTTTCGGCGATTGATCGTCGGTTCCTCATCGGCAAGGATGAAAAAGCCGATGTCGTGATCGCGCACGAGTCGCTCGATCTCATCGACGAAGTTTCGTGGCGATCGCATCCGGTAGGTGCGCCAGAATTTCCACTGCGAGCAGAACGAACACGTAAACGGACAGCCGCGCGCAAAATTGGGGATGGCGACGCGTTTGCCGAGCGGCAGGTAAATGTACTGGTCCCAGTCGAGCAGACTCCAGTCCGGATCCAGCTTGTCGAGGTCGTGAATCGGCGGGTGGGCGGGCGTTGCCACGATGCCGTCGCCGCCGCGAAATGCAATCCCGCGGATCGAGTGCCGCTCGGCGTCGAGGATGCCGTGATCCAGCGCGGCGACGAGGTTAACGAGTACTTCCTCCCCTTCTCCTCGCACGATGTAGTCAATCGCCGGTTCCTCGCCGAGCACCTGCTCGTACATGAACGTGGCGTGGATACCGCCGAGTACCGTCGTTGCCTCGGGATAGATCGACTTCGCCAACGCGAGTGTCCGCTGCGCCTGGTAGATACTGGGCGTAATCGCAGTGCAGCCGATGAGATCCGGCGCCGGTCCGCGGGAGAGTTCTGCGGCAAGCGCCTCGTCGTCGAGGTCGCGCGTCATGGCATCGATGAAGCGAATATCGTCGTAGCCGTGCTTCTGCAACGCTCCTGCCAGGTACGCGACCCATGCCGGCGGCCAGTTGCCGGCGATCTCTGCTCCGCCGGAGTGATAATTGGGGTGAATCAGAACGATACGCATGACGTTTCTCCGTGGCGAGCAACACCGTTCGCATCAATCGCGAACTGGCAACTCGGATCGCCGACTGAACGGCAGCGGACTTCCCGTACACGGATGCGCGGGTCGACGATGTGCAGCAGGCCCTCGAATGCGGCCTCGTAGTAGGCGCCGGCCGGTCCGTGGCCGCGGCCGTGCCGGCAGGTCGGGCAGTGCTGCAGAACCAGCGTTCCCGGGTACCCACCCTCCACGCCAAAGCGACCGCTGCCTGCGAATGTCCAGGCGTGCCGGCGAAAGGCGGCAAGCAGCAGCGGAATACCCAGCCGGGTCGGCAACCTGGCCAACAGACCGCGAAAGAGCCCGGGAATGCGGTGCGCGGCCACATAGCGCGCTGTGTACGAGCCCGCGAGACGCAGCACCGCCTCGGAACGTGATGCTGGCAGTTGCTCACGTACGGCCCGGATCAGTGCGATGAAAAGGCTCTCCGGCACCATCCCTGCGAGCTGCATCGGCTCAATGGCGAGCTGCCGCACGATAGCATCAC
>JARRMH010000215.1:0-4942 GCA_037386205.1 Woeseiaceae bacterium
CGCCAATTGCGCCTTGTCCGCGTCAGTCATGCCGGTGGTGCCGATCTCCATCCGCTTGCCCGCCTCACTGCAAAGGCGCGCGTTTTCCAGCGTCAGCTCGGGAAAAGTGAAATCGATCAGCACATCGAAGCGGTCCAGCACATCCGCAAGCCGCGGGCTGAGGGCAACACCATTGCGTCCCACACCGGCAATTTCACCGGCATCACTGCCGATAAGGGAACTGTCCGGATGATCGATGGCCACGGTCAGTTCCAGGCCGTCCGTCTCGTCGATGGCGGCCACCAGGGTCTTGCCCATGCGGCCCGCAGCACCGGTGATGGCAATACGCATCATGTGTGAGCTTTCCTTGTGCTGTAACGTTTTCGAATTTGATTGCCGCCTAGAACTTCATGTCTTCGAAGAAGTTCTTCACCCCTTCGAACCAGGAACTCTTACGCGGGGCATGCTGGCTGCCGTTGTCCTCGCGAACGATTTCAGCGTTGATTGAATAATGCTCGTCCTCGAGAAGATAGGCGCGCAGGTTGTAGATGCGAGCTCCGTCGAGCGCGGCACGATATTCCCGGCTGCTCAGTGCCAGAACGCTGGCGCCCAGGGTCAGCGCCCGGCCGGGCGCGGTCCAGTCGTAACTGACGCCGGTGATGCGGGTATCGGCGTCGAACTCCGGGCGGTCGTTACGCTCGAGGTGAAAGGCGTCGAATCGATGTCGGGCATTCCGGTACTGGACGTGTGCAGCGCGGCCAAAAGCCTTGCGCGCGTTGCTCCAGAGCGCGCCGCGCTCGCCGCCGTCGCCGTAGCCGTCGCTGATCAGGAACCCGTTTGCGAGCTCGAAAGGGTAGCGGCCGCCGGCGAACTTCCATGCGCCGGTTTCCGGGTTGCCGAAGCGTACGCCGATGTAGGCATCGTCGAAGTCCCCCGAGCTGGCGTCGCCGCCGAACATGTCGGGCGAGTCGGACGCCGTGATCGTGTACGCATAACTCGCCCGGCCGAAGACCGTTGCCGAGCCGGTTGTATGCTCGGCCGCCAGCCACGGCTTCACATAGAACTCGGTCCACCGGTCACCGAGGTCCACGGACGGATCAGGCTGCCGATCGGCATACAGCGAGTTGCGAAAACTGAAGGCGCCGGCGCCGGCATTCAGTCCCCAGTCGAGCGCATCGGGCTCGGCGAGCACGGCCTGTGTGCAGACCAGGCTCAACAGGGCCACCGCGCTCGATGCGCGGCTGGAAAAGACTCGGCGCGCCATGATTCGGTTAAGACTAGCAGGGCCGCACCGGCTCCGGCCACTGCGCTCCGTCGGTCAAGCGGCGCGTGCCTCGAGGGGCAGGTCGAAATGAAAGCGCGTGCCCTGTTGCTCGCTGCTCACGACGCTGATCTCGCTCGAGTGCAGTTCGAGAATTCGCTTGGCAATCGCGAGTCCCAGTCCCATGGAGCCGTTGCCCTGGTCGTCCTGCTGATCCGCTTTGTAAAACCTGTCGAATATGTGCGGCAGCGCATCCCGCGGGATGCCCGGCCCCGTATCGGCGACGGATACGCCGACCCCTTGCGGTGAACGCTGCCCCGATATGGATACTCTGCCGCCCGCGGGCGTGTACTTCAGGGCCTTGCCGACGAGGTTTTCGAGGACGCGCTGAATCAGGCTGATGTCCGCATATACCGAGGCGGAGCCGTCCGGGGGGTACACCGCCAGTGAGACGTCGGCCTCTTTCGCCTGCAGTTCGAATTCCTGCGCGACGTCGTGGATGAGCTCCGGCAACGAGAACTGTTCGAACTCGGGTGTGACGCGGCTGGCGTCGAGCATCGCCAGTTCGAACAGGTCCTGAATCAGGCGGCCAAGGTGCATTGCATGCTTGCGGGCCGTTGCGAGATACTGCGTGCGCGTGGCGGCATCGAGAGTGTCGTCCTTGATGATCAGCGTCTCGATGTAGCCCTGCATGGAAGCCAGCGGAGTGCGCAGGTCGTGGGAGATATTGGTCACCAGTTCGCGGCGCAGCCGGTCGTCCTCCCGCGAGGCGGCAAGTTGCTTCTGAATCGTGGTCGCCATGACGTGGCAGGCATCGCGTAGCTGGTCGATTTCGTCGCTGGGCCTGTCCGCCGCCGTGATGGGGCTGCCGGCGTCGAAACGGTTCGCGGTAAATGCAGACACGTCGCCCGTGAGACGGCGCAATCGCCGTGTCAGGTACGAAAAAAGCAATGCTCCCGCCCCGAAAGCGGCCAGTACGAGCAGCACGATGGCGGCAGCGATCATGCGTTGCCTGTCGCTGCCGGAAACCTGTTCGGCAATGGCTTCGTACTGCGAGCCACCGAGGACGACATAGAGGTAGCCGGACACGTCGTCGGGCCTGGCCGGGTCGGTAACGGGAAATGCCGAGAAGATTTTCCGCGATGCGGGTTTCCGGGGGTCGACGCCCTTGATCGGCAACGGTGCCGATTCGTTGATCAGGTTACGAATCGGATCGATGTCGACCCGGGTCGCGACGACTTCGTTCGGTGGTACGGCGTGATCGAGAATCTTGCCCTCCGGCGTCACCAGGTAGATCTCGGCGGTCGGGTTGATGACCATCGCCCGGTTGGCGAGCTCGTCCAGTGCCTTGTGGTCCACTTCGCCTTCGGTGATCAAGGGTCCGGCATTGACGACGTACATGGCCAGCGATGCATTCAATCGTTGGCTCAGCTCCTCGTAATAAAGCCTGATGCTGTATCGATCAATGGCGTAAAACGCCGCGCCGAGAACCAGGACGATGATGAACATCGCCCCGGAGAGCTTGTAATGAAGGTGTTTCATGTGCGGGCCGGGCTTTCGGCCACAACGTTCATCTTGTAGCCCACGCCCCATACCGTCACGATCAGTTCCGGATGCGCCGGATCGTCCTCGATTTTGGCGCGCAGCCGGTTGATGTGTGAGTTGACGGTGTGTTCGTAACCGTCATGTCCGTAGCCCCAGACGCTATCCAGCAACTCCAGGCGCCGAAAGACGCGGCCCGGGTGGGTTGCGAAATGCAGCAGCAAGTCGAACTCCCTGGCGGTCAGGTCGATCGGTTCGCCGTGCACCGTGGCGCCGCGCGTCGCCGGATCGATGGCCACGCATCCTGCCTGCACTTCACGGTTTACCTCCCGCATGCTGCTCCGGGACAGCTCGGATCGACGCAGGATGGCTTTGACCCGAGCGATCAGCTCGAGGACGCTGAACGGCTTGGTGACGTAGTCGTCGGCGCCGATCTCGAGGCCGACGACGCGGTCGAGTTCTGACGACTTCGATGTCAGCATGAGAACCGGCACCGAACTCGAGTCCTGGCGGATGCGCCGGCAAATCTCCAGGCCGTCGACGCCGGGCAAACGAAGATCAAGAATAATGAGGTCCCACGCGCCAGCGGTAGCCTTGCGCAAACCGGTGTTGCCGTCATGACAAAGCGTGACGGAAAAATCGAGGTCGGCGAGGTGGAGGCGTATCAACTCGGCGATATCGCGCTCGTCCTCGATTACAAGTATGCGCTTGCGCACGGTCTCCCCGGAAAATGAATTCCTGACAAGAGAGACCGGCACAAGCGCCCGAATATTACAGGGCAAACGTTTAGAGTACGCTGCGTCCCGGGCCCAGCAACGGGCACAGGAAGAACGCGTCGCCGGCATCCTGGTAGCCGTTGTCGTTGGCGTCTATCCACCAGCGGCCACCGAGGTACCCGACGTCACCCGGACCGAATTCCGTTGCCAGGCCGGAAGGTCCTTCGCCGGGCTTGAGCTGTTGAAAACGCCCGTTCGGCGGCAGATCGGCAAGCACGATGGAATCGTAGAACAGTCCCTGCGATTCCACGTAGACGACGGGGCCGGTACCCCGGCCGGTCGTTCGCTCCTTGGCCAGCACATGCGTCGATGCGAGGGCTGCGCCTGTCATCAGGACGACCAGGCTAATCAGTTTTGCGTTTCTCACGTTACTACTCCTCGGTGTTATTGAAAGGAGCAGGCAATCTATCCGAGCGAAATCACGTGCCCATCGCGCAGATCTCACAAAAGAATCACGCGCTCGTTACGTCCAATACCCCGGTCCGTTTTCCGGTCACGGGGAAAGGTGTGTGAATATGCGCAATAATCGGCGAATGGCATCACTTCTCGCCGAACTCAAACGTCGGAACGTGCTGCGCAGTGCGGCACTGTACCTCGCAGCCTCCTGGCTCATCCTGCAGGTAGCCGATCTCGTGCTGGATGCGTTCGACGCTTCACCGGCCGTAATGCGCAACCTGATCGTGGCGTTTGCGATCGGGTTTCCGGTGTTTCTCCTGCTGTCCTGGTTCTACGAATTACGAGGTGCGCGCCTGGTGAGGGACGCGGGCGAGCCCGCAGAAGACCTGCAGGGCAGTGCGGCGGGTCTGGCGAACGCCGTTATCGTCATCCTGATCGTCCTGAGCGCCGGCATCTACTTTTACTCGCAACTGCAGACGCCGGAGGGTCCGGGCAGGTCCGATCCCTCCCGGGCGGCCGCGGTCGATGCAGGAACCACCATCGCGGTGCTGCCGCTTGCCAATATCAGCAAGGATCCTGACGACGAATATCTCGCCGATGGGCTTACCGAAGAACTTCTCAACGCCCTGACATCGGTTCCGCAGTTGCGCGTCACCGCGAGGGCTTCGTCTTTTGCGCTCAAGGGGGCGGAGCTGGATGCGCGCAGCATTGGGGAGCGGCTCGGTGTCGATCACGTTATCGAAGGAAGCGTACGGAAGGTCGACGACAAGCTGCGCATCTCGGTTCAGCTCGTCGATACAGACACGGGACGTTCACTCTGGTCTTCAACGTACGACCGCAATCTGACGGATGTCTTCGATATACAGAAGGATATTGCAGAGCGAGTGTCGGGCACGCTGCAGCTGTCGCTGTTCTCGGACCCCGATCCGGTTATTCGACGCACGGAACCGGAGGCGTATGCTGCTTATCTGCGGGCCCTGAATCTCTT
>JARRMH010000216.1:0-12424 GCA_037386205.1 Woeseiaceae bacterium
GAGGTTGATCTCCTGGTAGGTGTCGTCGAAGTCGCCCGTGTAGAAGTAGCCCGTGTAGCCGATGCTGAGGCTGACGTCGCCGATGTCCAGGCCATAGCCGAAGTAGCCGTCGACTTCGAGTCCGTCGCCGACATCGGCTGCCCACGTCCCGACATAGAAGCCGCCGGTTTCGTAGTCGAGCCCGGCGCTGACCGAAGACACCTTCTGCAAAATGCCGCGGAAGTGGTATTCACTCATGTAGCCGAGATTCGCCGACCAGTCGGCCTGCGCGGTAGCGGTGAGCATCAATAGCGTCAGGCCGCAGATTGTCTTTTTCATGTCTAAGCTCCGATGATTTTTTGGGGTAACGTTGGCCGCGTTGCCCCTGATTCAGAGCAGATACCGTGCCAACTCTGGAAATAGTCGAGATATCAAGGTGTTGCACCTGATACGATCAGGCAGACGCACCGTGTTGGTGCGCTGTTTCCTGCGTCTGCACCGAAACGGTACAGGCAGTTCCTGGGCATGACGGCAGAATTTGCGGCTGGTTTTTTTCGGGAACCTCGGGTATCACGTGGGCATGAATGACGAATCCGTTGACAACATCGCGAGGCGGCTCGCCGAGGCATTACCGGAGGGTCTGCGGTCGATGCGCGACGACCTCGAGCAGAACTTTCGCTCGGTGTTGCGATCGTCCCTGAACCGGCTCGATCTCGTGACCCGCGAGGAGTTCGAAGTCCAGGAAGCGGTCCTCGCCCGGACACGAGAGAAGCTCGAGGCGCTCGAAACACGCGTGAAGGAGATCGACAAGGAATAGGTGGGCCGGCCGGCGGGCCTTCAGGCCCACAACGGTTCGCGGCTTGAGCCGCTCCCACGGTTGTCTATCGGCCACGGAGGGCCGCATGGGTCTCGCAATACTGCACTGCCGTGCCCAGTACGGCACCGAGGCACCGCCCGTGACGATCGAGGTCTTGCTGTCGGGCGGCCTGCCCGCATTCACGATCGTCGGCATGGCCGAGACCGCGGTCCGGGAGAGCAAGGACCGGGTGCGCGGCGCACTGGTCAGCTCGGGATTCGAGTTCCCGCAGCAACGCATCACGATCAGCCTTGGACCCGCCGAAATGCGCAAGACGGGCGGGCGCTACGACCTGCCGATCGCGCTCGGCATTCTCGCGGCGCGCCGCCAGTTTCCGCCCGGTGCGCTGCAGGGTGTCGAGTGCTACGGCGAACTCGCACTGAACGGCGAGCCGCGATCCGTGCCCGGCCTGCTGCCCTCGGTGATCAAGGCGCACGAGGCCGGGCGTGTCGTCATCGTTCCGCGCGCCAATGCAGCGGAGGCGGCTCTCGCCGGTGCTGCGGTCCTCGGTGCCGCCAACCTCGCCGAGGTGGCGGCGCACCTCGCGGGCCGGCAACCCATCGATCCGCAGCCACCCGGGACACCGGTGATGCCAGTGGATTCCGGGCCCGACCTTGCCGATGTGCGCGGACAGGCGCACGCGAAACGCGCGCTCGAGATCGCGGCTGCGGGCAATCACAACCTGTTGTTCATCGGCCCGCCCGGCACCGGCAAGAGCATGCTCGCCCGGCGCCTGCCCGGCCTGCTTCCCGGGATGTCGAAAGAGGAAGCGCTGGCGACAGCCGCCGTGAATTCGATTGCCGGCCAGCCGGTGACGGCGAGTACCTGGTACCGGCGGCCGTTTCGGGCCCCGCATCACACGGCGTCCGCTGCTGCGCTCGTCGGTGGCGGGCCGGGGCTGCGTCCGGGCGAAATCTCGAGGGCGCACAACGGCGTGCTCTTCCTTGACGAGCTGCCGCAGTTCAATCGCAACGTCCTCGAGGTTCTGCGGGAACCGCTCGAAACGGGTGCTATCGCACTGGCCCGGGCCGGCATGCACGCCGATTTCCCGGCCCGTTTCCAGCTGCTGGCCGCAATGAACCCATGCCCCTGCGGCTATTTCGGCGACCCGCAATCCGATTGCCGTTGCAGCGCCGATCGGGTGGCCAGCTACCGGAACAAGATCTCGGGGCCGTTACTCGATCGCATCGACCTGCACGTCGAGGTCCTGCGTCCGTCGTCAGGAGAGCTGCGGGCCGCGGAGCCCGATACGGAAAGCAGTGATGCGGTAGCAGGCCGGATCGCCAGGGCATGGCAATTACAGATTGATCGGGCGGGCATGGCCAACTCGCGCCTCGAAGGCAGCGCGTTCGATGCTGCGTGCATGGTCGATGATGCTTGCTGGACTTTGCTCGAGCGTGCGGCGGACCGGTTCAATCTTTCGGCGCGCGCGCATCAGCGCATCCTGCGTGTCGCGAGGACAAAAGCCGATCTTGCAGGAGACCGAGACGTGGCACCTGCGCACGTCGCCGAGGCGCTGTCGTTGAGATGCCTGGACAGGCGCCTCTAGAGGGGCTTCAGGCCGGAGTCGCCGCTCCTACGAGGATTCCCCGACCATGTATTCGACGGCGCCCGCTACCTCTTCATCGGACAAATCGAGACGGCCGCCCTTGGCCGGCATGTAGCCCGCCTCGCCGGTATAGCCTTCGATGGCATGGCGCTTCAGCGTGTCGAGGCCCTGCTCGATTGCCGGCGCCATGGCAGGCAATGCAGGCGCTGTTGTAGACCTGCGGACCGGTCATCGCCGCCGCGACGGGCTCTGGATCCGCGGCGGCCTCGACGACGGGCGCTGTCGCTTCGTGCTGCTCGCCGGGCATGTAAACCCCGCCAACGGGGCGAATACGGTCGGCGACGGCGGCCTGGTATTCGGCCGTATCACGCGTGTAAACACCCTGCGTGATTTCCGACATCTTCATGGAGAGCACGAGTATTCCCAATGCGACCGCGGCGAGCACGCCGATGACGAGCGAATACATATCAAAAAATTTCTGGTCCCGACTCAAGGTACTGCTCCGGAGATTTAAGGCTGTGGCGTACGCCCGGGTCCGATGCCCGGTGGTGGCGGGCGATTATATACCAATCACCCAGCGACTAAAGGGGGTGGCTTTGAGAGAAGCCTAAATTATGGACTTCTAATATATTATTCCTTATATTAACGGCAGGATGAACAGTAACGTCCCCCATATCGAGCATGCGAGCGAGATGCAGAACCATGCATCCGACGCAGCGGGGCTCATGAAGGCGCTTGGCAACGAGAGTCGCCTGATGATTCTGTGCATCCTCGCCGAAGGCGAGCGCTCGGTCGGTGACCTTAATACGATGGTTCCGCTCAGCCAGTCCGCGCTATCCCAGCAACTGGCGCGGCTGCGGCAGCAGGGGCTTGTCGAGACGCGGCGCGAATCGCAGACGATCTATTATTCGTTGTCCAGCGGACCGGCGGATCGCGTCATCAAGTTATTGCATGAGATTTACTGCGGGACCAAAGACTGCCCCGCATAGGATGATCCAATGAGTTCAGAATTCGGTTTCGGCAAGGTGGTCGATCAGTCGTTCGACGATGCAATCGACACGGTAACGGAAAGGCTTTCGAAGGAAGGGTTCGGCATACTCTCGGACATCGACGTTGCGGCCAAGATGAAAGAGAAAATCGACAAGGACATGCCGCCTTACCGGATTCTCGGCGCCTGCAATCCGCCGCTTGCCTGGCAGGCAATTTCGGCGGTCGAGGATATCGGCTTGCTGCTGCCCTGTAACGTCGTCGTGCGTGAGGATGCGGACGGCAAGGTCCATGTCGACTTTATGGACCCGGTCAGCGTTTTGTCCCTGGTCAATGATCCCGGCGTCGAGCCGCTGGCCAAAGAAGTGAGAGAGCGACTCGAACGCGTGCTGGCAGCGCTCTAGCTACCAGCACTCGCCGCCGCCCGAACTGTCTTTGGCGCCCGCCTGCGTAAGGGTCAGGCTCCCGCATTGCGTATCGCGCGACAGCTGGCCGTTCAATGGTGCCGCGGTCGCGGTCCAGGTCGTTGCCGTCACGTTGGCCAGCGATAACGAATAGACCGCATCGGCATCTCCCGCCACCGTCGCGGCGCCGTCATCATCGACGACAAAGGGATTGGCCGTGTACCCCAGGTTGGTCAGGTCGGCTGCGAACCGCTTGTTGTCCATGAAGAACTGCTGCTGGCGATCCGCTACCTGCAGCAGCGCGTTCTGCGCGACGGCGCGCTTGGTGCGAACGACGTAGCGCTCGTACGACGGGTAAGCGACGGCGGAGACGATCGCGATGATGGCAACGACTACCATCAGTTCAATCAGGGTGATGCCCTGCTGGTTTCTGCGCATTGCCTTGCTCATGGTCTTCACAGGTCCTCGTCTTCGGCCAGCGACCAGAAGGTCCGCCAGCGAGTGGTTGTATCCAGGTTGTCGATTTGCAGGTCCGGCCGCAGGATCTTGTTCGGCGGTATCGACACGACTTCTGCCGGAATGCCGAGGGACTGCAACTCGACGCTGCGGTCGGAAACCGTCGACGGCGCATCGGGATTGCTCGCGTCGTCATCACTCGTATCGTAGTTGATGACCGCGGTCGCATTCTGCAGCGAGACCGCGTACAGGCGACCGCCGCCTTCGCTCGGCGAACAGGCCGTTGCACCGGTCCCGGCCTGTGGCAGGTAGGTCGTGAAGAATACCTTGCCGGTAATCGTCAGCGGCGTGGCCAGAACCTTTTCGCCGGGCTCGGTCAGCATCAGCCGCCAGCCGTGGGTCAGGTCGACCGAGCAGGGTGTATCCGACTGCAGGCAATTGCTGGTCACGTCACCGAGCTGTCCGAGCTGGATATTTTCGTCAACCCCGCTGCCCGGTGCCGTGTGCCGGTCCTTGAGCATGAACGTGTAGTTGGTGGTCATGCCGTCCATGTCGAGCGGGTTGGGCCGGTTGCCCGAACCGATGACCACGGCGTCGAACATGCCGTCACCATCCTTGCTCGGTACGAGATCGGGGCGATGGAAGAAGCGGCGGTCGGAAGCGATGCCCGAAGCACCGGCCGCATGGCGTCCAAGCGATGCCAGCAGCGTGATTTTCCAGTCTGCCGTGTCCGGTCCCTGCAGGTCGGCGCGCCAGATGTTGCCGCCCGTGTCACCGACCACGAGACGGTCGGTGAAGCCGTCGCCATCGGTGTCACCGACGGCAAGCGTCGAAGGGATGCTGTCGGTCAGGCGCGGGTGCTCGAACACCCCGGGTCCGCCGTTGCCGCCACCCTGGATGGCCTTCCACACGAGTTCACCGGTTTCCGCGTTGACGACGTAGATGGCGTTGCCTTCCGAGTCGTCGGTGCCGACGACACCGCGCGCGTCCTTGCAAGTGCATAATAATTTTTGCCGCCGCGGCGCATGCCGACGTACAGGTACACGCGATCGCCATCGCTGGCGACGATCGAGCCGTCCTGGTTGCGGTCCTGGATGAAAGCCACGGGCGCACCGTCGATCGTGTACGGGTGCGTCATCCCGGTGCCGTTGGCACGCAGCACTTTCTGCGCGGGCATTGCCGAGCGCGGCATGAACGCCCAGACTTCCTCGCCGCTCTGGGCGCCGCCCGTTCGCGTGTTGCGAATCATGCGCAAAAAGCCGTCGTTGGTGGCCACGGCGATGTAGATGGCCGGGTTGTCGGGGCTCGAATAGCCGCCGATGGCGCCGTAGTTGATCGGCAGCGGCCGCGAGTGCAGCGCATCGCCGAACAACCAGTCGCGTGCTTCGAGTCGCTCGCCGTCACCGTCGAGGTCGTCGATGTCGAGACCGCGCGCATAAGCGATGAGCTCGGCGGCCTCGGTTGCGGTCGTCTTCCCTAAATTCACACGTCTCCCGGGATGCAACCAAGAAGCGGCACCACTTGTCAAAACTGTCGAGATAATTCGTCAGGTAATCATCATAGAGCCGCCTGAAGACCGGCACCAGCGATGTCGAGGTCCGGTCATAGTAGATCCGCCGTCCGCCCAGGGCGTTTGCTTCCTGCGGGTTGCCGAGGATGAAACCGGGTATGCGTTGTCCGGCACCGCCACGTGCGACGACGCGGCCATCGCGCCCGTCGACCTCGCCAGCATCGACATCGGCCGGCGGCAGGGCAGCCGGGATAGTCCAGTCGGTCAGGGCATCGAAGCGGATGCGGCCGTCGGCCGCCACGGCGGGCGTGCCGGTCTAGTCGACGAGAACGCCGTCGGCCGTCGAATCGTTGGCGCCGGAGAGCCTGAGTTTCTTGACGTTGCCGACCCAGTAGGGTCGGGCTTCTGCATCGACCTGGAACAGGGCGATGTAGACGTTGTCCGTAATCTCGGCGCGGTTGAAGACGTGGACCGGGACCGACGCAGCCACGAAGGTCGTGCTGACACTGAGGATCTGGCGGAAGATTTCCTGCAGCGTCGCCACAAGTTCGTCGGGGTTTTCGGACAGCGGCAGCGGTACACCGGTGCCGCCGGCACGCGCGTAGCCGCGCGTCGTCGTGTTGATATAACGCTCATCGACGAGGAAATAGGATATGACGTTTTGCTTGTCATCCAGCTCCGGCACGTCGCCGTAGCCGCCATTGGCGAGGTCAGCGTCATAGAGGTACTGGATCACGTCGGGAAACTGACGCTGTGGCGAGCCGAATCCGCCGAACGCAACCGGGTCCTCGATGGCGACGTCCGAGTCGTCTTCCTGATTGGAAACCTGGAACAACATGTTGACCGTGTAGATCTTGGAACAGGCCCCGGCCGGGTCGATCGGGCTCTCGTAGTCCGGTCGGTTCCTCGGTCCCGTTTCGATGTCCGTATCCCAGGCAATCGCCGGGTAGTCGACGTCGAGGTTGTCGGTGTTACTCGTCCCAAAGTCGGTGTAGCCGTTATGGGCGTTGTAGACGCCCTGGCCGGTCAGGTAGCGAAAGAACTCGAAGAACAGTTCCTTGCCCTGGTAGGAGTGACTCTGATTACCCTGCGGTGTCGGGATGGAGGCGAGAATATTGTGGAAGCGCTGCTTCGCGCCATTGCCATCGTCAGCTTCGAAGGTTTCGAAGCCCATCGGTATGTAGCCGCCATTGCTGCAACGGGTACGCCCGAAGCCTTCGCAATTGTTGTTGTTATTGTGATTCAGCATCAGCCCGACACGGATGCCTTCGAGCGGATCGAAGACCTTGCGCAGGGCCGCCCGCAACACGTCGAAGAACGTATAGGACGCCTGCAGCGGCAGGTAACCCTCTTTGATCAGCGTGTCGCACTCACCCCGGTTACAGGCCGTCGCGCCGAGGTTGGGCCGGTAGTCGAGCGAAAACATGACCATCGGCTCGCTGCCCTCCGGCAGGCCGGCACCCGGATTCATGTAGACATCCGTGTCGTCGGCATGCGCCGACCCGATCGTCAGCACGAGCGCAGCGAGCAGCGTCGTAATGGAGGTCTTGATAATTTTGGTATCCATACCGTTATCTCTGCAGTCGTGTTATTGCTTGGGCACGAGCACGAGGACGCCCTCGGTCACCTGTTCGCGACCGAGTCCTTCGTCCACGCGATCGTAGGTCGTCGTCACGCGAAAAGACGCGCTCGAGAATTTGTCGATGCTGGTCTCCACCACCCGGGGTGGCGGCCTGAAGATCGTACCTGTACGTTCCACGCGTGCTTGGATGTGATCGTTGGCTACCGCATTGGCGAGGACGGGGTCGTTGACGGGCAGGTCATTACGTGTACAGCCGGTCTCGCCCGGGGTACAGGCCGTGTATCCCGAGGTACCGACGACGGGCGTCGACGCGGGACTGGCCACGATGGCATCGGCGAGCGCCTGGGCCGCCTGCTCGGCGGTAATGCGCGACTCCTCGTTCTGTGCCATGAACAGCCCGATGTTGCTCGATCGCATCGAGGAAATCGTGTACAGCGTGATCGCTACGAGGAACATCAGCGCGATAACGAGGATGGCGCCGCGTTGGCGGCCAGGCAGTGCGTTTCGTCTGTGTCTCATGTCAAAAACCCATCATGTTCATTGAGCGAATGTTCTGGATCGACACGCTCGTCGAGAACACGCGCCGGTGAAAGCTGTCGTTCGGTACGAAATCCGGTGCATTGCTCACCGAGTAAGTCTTCGTGTTGGTGTAGCGGGAATCGACCTCGGTCGTCCTCGCAACCAGGAAAATGCGAGCAGCGACTACGTCCTGTAGCTGGGCGAGCGTCGGGTTCGACAGGTAGACGTTCGGCTGGCCGTTTTCTGTCGTATCGATGCCGTATTCGATCTGCAGGTTCTCGATGCCCGTGGCCAGGCACTCGGTAGCCATGCCCGGACCGGGGCCGCGGAGCGCCTTCCGGCACAACGTCGGGATGTTGTCACCCGGTGCGTTGGCGAACTGGCGGATGTAGTAGATGCTGGGCCGGAACGCCCAGTCGGCACGTGGCGGTGCGACTGCGACAGGCGGTGCCGTCGGAGCGGTGCCGCTGAACAGCACGCCCACGGTCCCGTTGGTGCGCAGATAGGCGCCGTTGGCCGACAGCGCGGTCGCCTCGGCGCCCGCCACGCGCTTGATCGCGACCACGTCGGTGCCGTCCTGCAGTTCGCCGCCGATGAAACAGGAGTGAGCCGCCGTGACGGCAGCATTGGTCGCGTTGTCGATCGCGAGCACGGAGAGATTGTTGCCGGTACCTGCCTCCGTGGCCCGGTACATCCAGTTTACTTCGCCGGCCGGACCGCAGTCAGCGCCGATCGCGAGGCCGCCGTCATAGCTGATGGAGGCCGGGATGTGCAGGTCGGCATAGTGGCCGGCCATGCTCAGGTCGAAGGCGATTTCGCGCAGCGCATGCCGCGCGTCGTCCTGCATGCGGCCGATATTGTCGTCCTGGTTGAAGCTGTAGCTGTTGTTGACGAAGACGGAAATAATCGCGCCCGCGAGTGCCATCGACAACAGCATGGCGATCATGAGTTCGACGACGGAAAAGCCGGACTGTCGTGTTGTCTGCAAGTTGCTCATCGTCAGAACTCAGATCGTCGGGTCGATATAGGTCGGGATCTGGAGGATGCGGCGGAACTCGTTGTCGGCGCCGTAGTTGCCACCGGCCGTGCCGCAGGCATCGGCATTGGCGTTGCTCAAAGAGGCAGTCCCGCGCCATGCAATGGTGACCGTGTAGATACCTGCAATGCCGCCGGCGGGGCCCGCGACGCACAGCGTCGGCATGACGAGCCCACCGGCACCGGCGTTGCCGCTCATCTCGAGATTACCGTCGAGCATCTGCTCCCAGAACCAGAGATCGTGGGCCGCCTTCTGCGCCGCGGTGCAAACCGATGGGCCCTCACAGTTGGGCGCGGGTTCCGCGCCGCGGGAGCCCTCGCCCATCTCGCCAGCAGCAACGTAAATGTCGATCGCATCGCCATTGACGCGCATGTCCTCGAGCAGCCCGTATGCGATCTGTGATGCCGCCGTACGTTGCAGGGCTTCGAAGTTCGCCTGCTTCGACATGGTTTGCAGACCCGCGATCGAGAGCAGACCGACACTGAATATGATCAGCGCGACGAGCATTTCGATCAGCGAGAATCCGGATTGATGGCAGCGTATCGTCATGATCTCTCCTAGAAACACGTCGGCGCGCTTCCGTCAGCGAGAGTCTTGCCGATCCGAGGACGACCCGACAGGTCGATGATCAAGACCTTTGCGTGCTTTGCGCCACGATCGTCGCAGAAGGCGATTGCGCCGGCGCTGCCATTGACCGACGCGTTCATCACGCGGCCGTTGGGCCGGTAGGTCAGGAACGTGCCGAACTCTGCCGATTGCAGGGTCAGGCCGTCGACACCGTCCACGCTCGCGAAGATGGTCTCGTCGTTGTCGACGTTGCGGTCGCTGTCGGGATCGGAGAAGGCGATCCAGCCGTTGTTCCAGCCGACCATTTCGCAGTTGGTGCCGTTCGAGCTCGGGCAGATCGTCACCCGCCGATTGGTGGTCACGGCAGTACTGCGCGCCTGGTGGATGGTGGACACGAAATCATTGATGGTGCCGGTCTGGCGGGCGTTGGCAACGAAGATATCGAGAGCAGGAACGGCCATCGACAGCAGCAGGCCTGTCAGGCCGACCGCGATCATCAGTTCGATGAGCGTAAATCCCTTTTCCCTGCGCATTACATAATCCCTGTAAAGGTTGGCCGCCGCGGTGGAATACCCCGCTGTCTCGGATTGCCGACAACCACAATGAGATCGTAGTGGTTGCGCGATATTTTCGATGAGACACAGGTCGGATTTGGATCACGTCGTCGCCGGTCGACATGCGGTTCTGTGAACTGTGCACGCCGTTATGTCGGGAACGGCAACAAAATCCGCTCGCCGCATCTGGTCGGCTCCGCCCGGATTTGTGACCTCAGTCAAAGGAATTGTTGTGAATGGCATCCATACTGCGCCATCGAAAGGAGCGCTTTATGAACAGGATTCTCGTCATCTTGGTGTTGTTGACAGGCTTTGGCGCGGTAGCCGAGGCCGATGTCTGGAAATGGGTCGATGCGGAAGGCAAGACACATTTCGTGGACACGAACACGGCGATCTATACGTGGGTCGACGAGAGCGGTGACGTTCATTACAGCGACACCCCGGATCACGAAGATGCGGTATCGGTCGAACTCGTATGGGTATCCAGCGGGACGCTCGCTGACGTCGAGGGTAACGAAGGCAAATCGGGCTCCGGCTCCGCATACCCGGGCGAGACTGCCGCATAACGGGCCGAGCGCGAGGAGGCCGAAGCCTACTACTGCAAGCGGGCAACTGAAATCTACGAGTCGTATGTCAATGCCCCGCGGCTCTACAAGACCAACGAAAGCGAGAGCGGTGAGCGCGAATACCTGAGCAAGGAAGACGCCGCGAAAACCATCGCTGAAACCCGTGCGCAGAAGGAAGAACTCTGCCGGTAGGCGGAAAGGATAAACGAGGCCCGACTGATGTATTTACCGAATTCGCTGTACGAACGCGCTCCGCACTACTGGCTGCTGATCGGCCTGTTGCTCGTCGTTGTCGGCATCTACCTGGGTGTCCAGGTGGATGGCAAGTTCCTGTTACTCGGTGTTTCGATGGGGCTGGCGTCCTGCGCCTGGGGCGTCCGCGTGTTGCTGCGCCGCACCCGCAAGGCAGGAGAGGCTGATATCGCTCCCGCCACTTCGGTGACCGACTGAGCCGACCTGCCCTAGGCTGATTCCTTCAGTCGTTCCACCCCGATCATTTTCATGATCGTCTTCTCGTAATACGGCTCCGTCTTGGCCGCGCGTACCTTGTGCAGGAAATATTTCTCGTACGCGATCTTGGCAACATGCACCCATTTGCCCTTCGATGCCCAGTTCATGTTGCGCGGCGGTATCTGCGGCAGGGCCACAAAGGCGACGCCCGTATCACCGAAGTCGGCCAGGCAAACGGCGTTCCAGGAGCCTTTCTGGTCCGGTTCACCGCCCTTGAGCAGTTTCGCGATATTGTGCGTCGTCGCGGTCACCATCGACTCGATCATGTAACCGGTCTTGGGGGCACCTGTCGGGACCGGCGTGGCATGGACAGGGGGGATCGCAACGCAAACGCCGACCGCGAAGATATTCTGGTATTTCGGATTGCGCTGGAAGTCATCTATAACGATGAAGTCGCGCGGGTTGCCCAGTCCCTCGATGCCGGCAACCGCCTCGACACCCTTGAATGCCGGCAGGATCATCGAGTGCCTGAACTCGAGTTCGTGCTGTTTCCTGTCGTTGCCGTCGGCATCGACTTCCGTGAAGTGAAGCTTGCCGTCATCGACTTTCGTGATCTTCGCATTGGTGACCCAGTTAATGTGCCGGTCGCGCAGTTCGGACTCCATCATCGACTTCGTGTCACCGACGCCGTCGAGGCCCAGGTGACCGATGTACGGTTCCGGCGTCACAAAGTACATCGGCACCTTGTCGCGAATCTTGCGACGCTTGAGCTCGGTGTCGAGGATAAAGGCATACTCATAGGCCGGCCCGAAGCAGGACGCCATCGGCGCCGCACCGATGACGACGGGGCCGGGGTCTTTGACGAGCTTTTCAAAATCGATGTGGGCGGTCTCGGCGTGCCCGGTCTTGCAGACGGACTGCGTATAGCCGCCGTCCGGCCCGAGCCCCTCGACTTCTTCGAAGGCGAGCTTCGGACCGGTTGCGATCACGAGGTAGTCGTACTCGATCGCCGTGTCGTCGTTCATCTCGACGCGGTTGCTGTCGGGATGGACCTTACGGACGCCAGCGCCGCTGAACTCGATGTCGTATTTCTTCATCAGGTCGGGCAGGTCGACCTTGATTTGCCCGCCCTTGCGCCAGCCGACCGCGACCCAGGGATTGGACGGCGTGAATTCGAAATAATCGGAATCGCCGAGGAGCACGAGATCGTGTTCGCCGCCAAGTTCCTTGCGCAGTTCATAAATCTGGGAAATACCGCCGCTGCCGGCTCCCATGACGACGATCCTGGCCATCTTGTTCCCCTGTATCGATAATCAGCAGGGCGTCAAGATATTACAAGTTGCTAATATAGTAAAGCCTAATCTTTCTGGCTGCGTACGGAGCAGCCAGGTTTCGTCAGCTAGATCGCC
>JARRMH010000217.1:0-9732 GCA_037386205.1 Woeseiaceae bacterium
GTCGAGTTGGCCACCATCTCCTGAAACACCCGGCCGTTGGGGATGTGGAGGATTCTGCCGGTGCTCTGATCGGCGTCGACCCAGTTGCCGATCTCGACCAGCGAGAAGGCGAACAGCCGCAGATCGATGACGTCGCCCGAGTCGTCGCCGATCTGGATCCGGTCGCCGACCACGAACGGACGTCGGATGGTGAGAAACAGCCAGCCGGCGAGGTTGGTGAGGGGCGCGTGCAGGGCGATGGCGAGGCCGGCGGAGATGATGCCGATCGAGGCCGCGAGGCCGGACAGCCCGCCGAGCCAGATCCGCAGCAGGGTGATGATGATGCCGATCCCGAGCAGGTAGTTGAGGCCGGCGAAGACGTCCTCGGGCCCGATGATGTCGGGGAACGCCTTGTGCAGGTGATAATTGGTGTTGGCCATACTGATGATCGTGCCGTTACCGGCCCAGCCGCCCTCGGTGATGAGGACGCCGTAGGGATTCTGTGCCGCGATGGCATCGAGTCGCTCGCGGTACGCCAGCGTCAGCTCGCGAATCTTTGCCGCGAAGTCGTCGCCGAGAAAAGGCATGGCGCGGGTCGCGACCGTGGCATGGAACGCGAACCGCTCTTCGATCTCGGGCAGGTAGTCGAGAATGCGCTGCCCGTACTCATCATCGCCGGTCGCCACCAGCAGTTCGATCGCGGCGCGCAGTTCCTCTGTCGCCAGCGGACCGCCCGTCGTGTTGCCGTGCCGGAACAGGTCGGGCTCGTCTTGCGACTGTTCTTCCCGCCAGACCCGGACCGCGACCTCGAGGCAACGGTCGGCGAGTTCGTCGTTGTAACCCGTGAGCGCGCGATGTGCCGCCGCGAGTGCCGCGATCGAGCCGAAGTTGAGCGCCGAGGAGCGGCTCGTAAACGCCCAACGGTCGTCGAACAATCCGCTCTCGGTTCCGTTGGACTCGAGTTCGTCGAGTTCGGGGTTGTACACCAGGTTGTCGGTCATCGTCAGGCCGTCGCCGAGGTGCGTGTACTGCTCGAGACTCGGCACGATGATGCCCGCAATCGCGTGGCCGACCGCATCGTGCTGCGCCAGCAACGCAATCGTGCCGTGTTCGATCTGCTGCAGCAGATCGGGTTTACCGTCGGGCACGTGAATATCGACGAACTTGCGATCGTAATCGACGCGCGTCGTGTCGCGTTCGGGCCGGAAAGTCTCCCACACGCTGACGAGATTGATGACCGTGCCGTACTGGCTTTGCGTGCGGATATCGTAGTCGCCCGCGTCATACCAGCCACCGACGTTGAGTCCGGGAATGTGTTCGCCGGGCGCGAACTTGGTATCGGTCGTCGGCCCCTGTGCGTACAGGTCGAAATGCTGGTGATCGACCGGCGCCTGCAGGGCGTCGTCGAGGTGCGATGCACCGTGCCAGACGCGATACGCCTCGTTCACCAGCACATGGTCCATCTGCACCGGCAAGAACACGTCGAGGGTCGCGTGCCAGATATCGTCGTATACATCGGCGGCAATCCGAAACGGCGCCGTGGTCACGTCGCCGTACCCGATGACGTACACCCCCTCCTCGCGCACGTCGGAAAAATCGAACTGCCGGTAGTTGTAGCGCTTGTACTGCCCCCAATGCGACGGGACCGCTTCGCTGACCACGTCGCGCGAGCCGTCGGCCCGCACGCGCAGCAGGCGGGCCGGTTGCTCGCCACCGTGGTTGCGGTCGAGCTCGATGACCGCCACCTTGCGCTGGGCCGGGTGATAGCCCACCTGCGAATGGCCGATAACGGGTGCGCGCAACCAGCCATCCTGTGCGTTCGGTGTGACCGTCCAGGTCACGACCTCACCGCTCCTGTCGGGCGGGAGCAGGCTGCGCACCACGAACCAGCCGTTCTGCGCCTTGGCGCGCCCGTCGTACAACGCCAGTTCGGTGTCCGCAGATGCGATCGTCACGCGCCGGGCGGCATCATCGGGGGCGAGGACCAGCCGGCGACCCTGCCCGAGCGGCACCGGGGCCACCCCGCTTTCCTGCTCCTTGCGGCCGGTCGGATACAGCGGCAACAGTCCGCTCGTATCATCCAGCATCCAGGCTTTGCCGAAGTAGGCGGCCGGCAAGAACTCCAGGTTGAGTCCCGCCTTGCCGGCGAGTGCCGCGGGCAGTGGTCGCGGCAGGTGCACACTGATGCGCAGGCTCGCGCCACTGGCTTCGGCACGGATCGAGTAGTCGAAATCGTAGGCCGGGTAACGCAGGAATGCCTCGACCGTGCCCCGTTCGCGATCGACTTTCCGATCGACGAATTCGGGAATCGCATCCCATTGCTCCGGCGTGGCGTGGAGGCGCACATCGCCGTTGGTCGCCGTGCGCACGCCATGGTGCACGAGTTCGATGCCGCTGATCTTGGAGTCGCTGAACAGCCCGTTGTACCAGTTGCTGAAAACGAAGACGTCGGCGCCGGGGGTACTGTAGTAATCGAGTTCGTTCAGTTCGAGCTGGTCGTCCGCCGCCTGAACACTGCCGGTGCAAAGCAGGGCGAAGCACGCGATCAGGGCCGGCTTGTGCATCATCTCAGCCTCCGCCTTGCTGTGCCGCGCAGTAGCGCTCGAGAAACGCCTTGTGCGCGGGCATGCGCTCGACCGCGGCGGCGATGTTGGTCTTCAGGGAGTCGAGCGCACGCCTCAGTCGCTCTTCACCGAGCAGCGCGCCCATGTAATGGCAGTGCTTCGGCATAAGTCGCTGCCCCACCATCACATAAAGCCATGATGCGACCCGGAACAAGTCGTCGCCATCCTGGTAGACGTTGCCACTGTCGAGAAAAAGTTCAATGCGCTCGGCCAGCGTATCCGGGATGTCCATATCCCCGCAGGATCTCCAGAACGGTGCGTCGTCACGCTCCGTCAACTTGTAGTGGAGGATCAGGAAGTCACGCACGCGTTCAATCTCGGTGTCGGCCCGGCCGTTGTAACGCGTGGCCAACGCCTCGAAATTGCCTTCGAACGGGAACAGCTTGATGAGCCGCGTCACGCCAATCTGGATCAGGTGGATACTGGTGCTTTCCAGCGGTTCGAGAAACCCGCTCGACAGTCCGAGGGCGACAACGTTCTTTTCCCAGGCCTTGTGTCTGCGTCCCGTCGTATAGCGTATCAGTCGGGGTTCGGTGAGCGGTTCGCCATCGAGATTTCCCAGCAGCTCCGACCGCGCCTCATCCTCGGACTGATACTCACCGCAAAACACGATCCCGTTGCCGACTCTGTTTTGCAGCGGGATGCGCCATTGCCAGCCAGCGGTACGCGCAATCGCCCGGGTGTACGGCAATATCTCCCCGGTCGACGCAGTCTGCACCGCGAGCGCGCTATCGGTCGGTAGCCAGTGGCGCCAGTCCTCGTAGCCGACACCGAGCGCCTGTTCGATGAGCAACCCGCGAAAACCGGTGCAGTCGATGAAAAGGTCGCCCTCGACCCGGTCGCCATTCTCAAGGACCAGTGCCGTAACGAAGCCGCTTTCACCGTCCTGTTCGACACGCTCGATCTTACCTTCGACGCGCCGGATGCCCTCGGGCCCGAATTTCTTGCGCAGAAACGCGGCGTAAAGGCCAGCATCGAGATGGTACGCATAATTGATCTCGCCCTTGTCGGGAAGGGCGAATTTGCCGGCCTCGGCGGCTTGCAGTTCGAAACAATAGTCGTCGAGGTTCCCGCCAAAGCCCTCGTTCTTCGCCATCAACCACATGTGGTGAAAATCTGCCATCCAGGTCGACTTGCCGATGTCGCCGAACGGGTGGATGTAGCGATCACCCAGCCTGGCCCAGTTCTCAAATGCGATCCCCAGCTTGAAGCTCGCCTGCGTCTCGCGCATGAACTCGCGCTCGTCGATGCCGAGCAGGGCATGGAAGGTTCTGAAAGTCGGAATCGTCGCTTCGCCCACGCCGACGGTGCCAATCTGCTCGGATTCCACCAGCGTAATGTCGAGCAGCGGCCCCAGTTGTCGAGCCAGTGCGGACGCCGCCACCCAGCCGGCCGTTCCGCCACCGGCGACGACCACCCGTTTCACCACCTGGTTTCCGATGCCCCTGGTACTCACCGGTTGAATCGCCTCAACAGCGCGGCACGCAATCGGCGAGCCTTCGTTTCATCGAGGGTACCCAGGTTGCCGCGCGCCGCGTCAGGCAGATGCTCCGCGGGTCGCGCGGCCGGGCCGAAGATGTAGTAGTCGAACACGGCCTTCCAGGCCTGCTTTTCCTGTTCCGGACGGTCGCGCAAACTCAACATCGCATGCAGCAGCGTGGTCTGCGGCGTGTCGATGAACTGCGGCGAAGTATTCCACCAGTAATTGATCATGACATTGAAGTCCTCGAGGGCATCGACCTGGTGCCACCACATCGCGGGGTAGAAAAGCGCGTCGCCCGGTTCCAGTTCGGCGACTTGAGCTGCCTCCAGCGCCTCTCGCAATCGGGGGTACCGCTCGAAATCCGGGTTGTGGATGTCGGTCATCGTGACGACCTGGCCGCCGGGCGTCGGTTCGAGAGGGCCGGGATAGAGGTTGGCAATCTGCTCCGGCGGGAATAGCGTGAACCGGCGTCGTCCCACGAGGCAACAGGCGATGTTGTTGGACATGTCGTAATGCGCGAGCGCCGTCGTGCGATTTCCGATCCACGCACCGACCATCACCGGATTGTCGCGGAACATTTCGTGATTGAGCACCAGATCGTTCTCCGCTCGAAAACCGGGAAGGAACACGTCTACGTCGGTTGAGCCGATGTAAACCGACGGCGCATCCTGTTTCCCGCTGAGGGCGAGAATCCGCTCGAGGTACTCGTCGAGCAGGCCCGCTCGATCGGACTCGAAATCAAGTTTGGTTGCGTCGTCCGTGTACGCGAAGCGGCCTTTAGCCTCAGGCCTTGCGATAAACGCAAGTACTTTTCGTCCCTGGTAGAACGCCTTCAGGTAGTCCGCAGCCGCCTCAGGCCCGCTCGGCAGCGCGCCTCCGGTTCTTGAGCTCAATAAGCCATGAGACATTGCCCAACGACGCTGCAGCAAGCATGGCAAGTTGCAGGTAACCGGCCTTGTTCAGGCGCTCGAGTTGCTGCTGGTCAAGCTCGTTCAGCCGATCCTGGCTGAGCGTAAGGTAGCCCTGCAATTTGTACTTGGTCGTCCGGTCGAGCTCGATATTCAGGTCGACCGACTCGATGAGCCCCGCATCCTCGAACGCAGCGAACATCGGGCGGATATGCGGCGTCCCACGGTAAATGACCTGTAAGACTCGGCTAATGCGATCGAGATACGGTGAATTACCGCCGTGGGGCAGAAATAGAGGCTCCCCTTCGGAATGGCTTATCCTGGGGTGATCGAGGTCAACTTGTACCATCGGGTCCTGCCGGTCCGCTTCGTCCGGGTACTTTTGCAGTCCGATCAGGAATGGTCCCCGTTGCTGTATCGCCGGGACGTAGCGCGCATTCCATCCGTTCTCGTCCAGAAATACAAGCCAGGATTTGGAGATTGTTCCCGCATAAATGCGGAGGGCCGCGCAGGGGCGGCCCTCCAGATCTTACCACTAGCTGGTATCTTTAGAACCGATACCGTGCGCCAAATGAGTAGCGCGGTTCGTACTCGTAGCCCCAGAGTGTCATGCCGGGGATGCGGCGGTACTGGCGGGTGTTCTCGCCATTCAGGTTGATGCCCTCGAATGTGAACTGAATATTGTCATTGAGGTCGTAACTGACACTCGCATCAATCTGTCCATATTCGTCCGTGTACGCGAAGCGGCCTTTAGCCTCAGGCCTTGCGATAAACGCAAGTACTTTTCGTCCCTGGTAGAACGCCTTCAGGTAGTCCGCAGCCGCCATGGTGTAGTTCGCAGCGAATCCGAAGCCTGAGTCACCAAAGAAATGCTGCCAGGCAAGTTCCCAACCGTTGATACTGCCGTCTTCCTGATTGACCGGCTGGGTAACCCTGAAGATCAATTCCGGGTCAACGGCGTCGGCCTCCACGTCATACTCTGCCAGAATCTCGTCGACGTAGGTCTGCGGAAGCTGGTTGGTATTCGGGTCGATGTTTGCCTCGAACTCGGACTGTGCAGCCGCCAGATCGCCTCCGTTGGCGTCGATCAATGCCACCAAGGTGAACAGGTTGGCATCGGACTGGTCGTAACCCGCACCGCTGAGGAAGTCGAGTGCATTTCCGGACCGCGTGCCGGCCGCGCCAGAAGTCGGATCCTTCAACCCGAACAGGTTGCGGTTGACGACGCCGGTGCCAATGAAGTTCTTGACGTCTTTATCAAAGTATCCGACAGAAACATAACTCCCATCTCCGTAGTACCACTCGACCGACAGGTCAAAGTTCTCCGACTCGAGAGGCACGAGGGACGGGTCCTGCGAGTTACCCGTTGCCACACCGCCGAGCGCAGTCGGACTGTTCGGGCCGGTGCCACCGACAGTTGTTGCGGCGAACAGGTTGCCGAACGGGGCGCGGCCGATAGTCTGGCTGTAGGACAGGCGAGCGACGAGTTCATCAGAGATGTCCAGCCGGAAGTCGATATTCGGCAGCAGGTGGTTGTAGTCACCCTCGCCCTGCACGTTTTGCGTGCCGCTGTATTCAACCAGGAAGTCGTTGTCTGCGGTCCAGAGAAGATTCGTTGGCACAGCCTGATCGGCCACCGCACTCACATCCGTCTGCTCGTATCGCAATCCACCGTTGATTTGCAGCCCCAAACCCATGAACTCGGTGTCCGTCGAGAACTGCGCATAGAACGAGGTGATGTCCTCTTCCAACCAGTTCTGGCTGTCGTTCACCGTCATGCTCTGACCCTGCTCCAGATAGATAGGCACCATGATCTCGTAGAGTTGGGTGGCGTCGGATCGAAAGGCCACCTCGGTGTCACCGCCTGGGAAGTCGTCGAATTCGCACGCCATGCAAAACGACTCGACCACGCCCGGCGCGTATTGCTCGACATCCTGTTTATAGGCCATGCCCCAGCTGCCAAGGTCCAGCTGCGTTGAACGACCGCGTTGGTAGATTTCCGTACCCCGGTAATTCACACCGACATCAAGACGTGCGTTGTCGCCCTCCAGCGAGTAGCGAAGATCAAATTCGTCGACGTCCATTTCCTGCCAGTTCGACCAGCTCCGAAACGGTTGGGAAGCAAGATCGCCGGCGTCCAGCACGCCGTTGCCGTTGCCCGCGAACGAATCGTCGAACGTGTAAGACTGTTCCGGCAAGTCGGTTGCATAATCGGTCGAATGCTGCACGACGACCGGTGCTGCAATTGCAGCGGCGGTACCACCATGGCCCAGCCGGTTATCCGGCTCTGTCTTGCCGTTTGACGTATGCGCATCGAATCGCAAAGTTGCCGCATCGCCAAGATCCCACTCGACATTAAGCCCGAGAGAATCCATCGTGTCTTGCTGGCGGCGATTTTGCTGCTCGAACCCTACGTCTTTCTCGCCGTTGTTGTTCTCCTGCATGTAAGTCGGGATCGCGACAGCACCGGTATTGTCGAAGACAATTTCGTCCATTGGCCGCGCGTACCAGTTCGTTTGCTCGTAACGCAGCTCTTCCTGCGTGTTGTCGATCATCAAATAGTCGGCTGTCAGGGTCAGCGAATCCGTCGGGCGGAACTGCACTGTCAGCTGTGCATTGAGCCGCTCGCGCGATAAGTCCGAAAAGTCGTTGCGGCTATCCTGCGGAATGAACCACAGCTGGCCGTCGGTCGGCGCATTCGTCACCACGGTGGAGCCATCCCCGCGCAGGAAGACCGAATCTACGCCGGGACCGCGGCCATAGTAATAATCGTTGATGTAACCGCTGGCCCCGCCGGAGTCCCGCTCCGAATACGAGGCGAAGACGCTGACACCGAAGCTCTCTTCATCATTCACCCAGCTGTACAGGCCGCTCAGTTCGGGGGTCACGCTGCTGCCGGCACTCACGCTGGAGTCGGCCAGCGCCTTCACACCGAAGGTGCCCTGCGCTCCTCCGTCAAGCGGGCGCAGCGTGTTGATGTTGACGGTCGCGCCCAGGCCGCCCGATGGCAGCGTCGCCGAGCCGGTCTTGATGACCTCCATCGAGCTGACGCCTTCGGACGCGATGTTTGAAAAGTCGAAGCTGCGTCCCTGGGCCCCAACATAGGCGTTTTGTGCGCCAATCAGCGGCACTTCGGCGGTCGGGATCGTGCGACCGTTCAGCGTGACGAGATTGTAGCCCGGGCCGAAGCCGCGAACCGTTACCTGGTTGCCCTCGCCGTTCAACCGATCGATTGAAACACCGGTAATACGTTGCATCGATTCGGCGAGATTGGTGTCCGGAAACTTGCCGATGTCCTCGGCAACGATCGCATCGACAACGCCGGTCGAGTTGCGCTTGGTGTTCATGGAATTCACCAGACTGCCGCGTATGCCGACGACGACCACCTCTTCGATTTCGTCGTCCTGCGCGAGCGCAGACTGGTCGGCTGCACCCACCAATAATGCCGACGCAACCGCTGCGCTGACCGGTGATAGCTTGAACTTTCTGTTACTCGTCATCTGATCCCCCTGATCGAGATTCATGTGCCCAATGTTGAAAAGAAATGGCACAGCCAACCGTTCCTGGCGGCCCTGCCCGACCCCCCTGGCGACAAGCCCTGCGGCTCGTCGCCCGGCAGGCGTTTCGGTCAGCGTTAACCCCTGTTTGTTGGTAACGCTCCCATAAAACGTTTTACATCAATAACTCCACAGCCGCGGAAAGTCAACCGCAAAATGTCAACGGTGTCTTGCCGGTTCATCGGAAAGCTATACCCGTCAAGGGCTGATGGGACCGGCACGGCACGCTATCCGCATTGACCGGCCCGATGTGAAACGTTTAGCATACCCCCGCCCGCAGGGAGACCGTGCCGTTACGGCTGGCAGCGCGGGCACTGGGGAATCATGCAACTACAAGTCATCGACCTGTCGATCATCGCGCTGTACCTGATCGGGCTGTACCTCAAGCGCCGCGCGGCAAAGGACCTCAGGGCGTACTACCAGGGCGGGCGGCAGATGCCCTGGTACATGCTGAGCCTGTCGAATGCGTCCGGCATGTTCGACATCTCGGGGACCATGTGGCTCGTGACGCTGTGCTTCGTCTACGGCCTCAAGAGTGTCTGGATCCCGTGGCTCTGGCCCGTCTTCAACCAGGTGTTCCTGGCCGTGTACCTGTCGACGTGGCTGCGCCGTTCCAACGTGTTGACCGGGGCCGAATGGATCCGCACGCGCTTCGGCAACGACACCGGCGGCAAGCTCGCGCACATGGTCGTGGTGCTGTTCGCCGTGATCAGCGTACTCGGCTTCCTCGCCTACGGCTTCATCGGCGTCGGCAAGTTCATGGAAATCTTCATCCCCTGGGAAACCGTTTCGCCGTACGTCCCGTTCGACGTCCCGATCGCCTACGTACCGCACCTCTACGGCATCTTCTTCACCAGCATCGCCACCTTCTACGTGATGATGGGCGGCATGATGAGCATCGTCTGGGCCGACGTGCTGCAGTTCACGATCATGGCCGTATCGGCCGTCATCATCGCCGCCATCGCGATAAACCAGGTGCCGCCCGAGACCTTGCAGGCGATGACGCACGACGGCTGGGCCAACCCGTTCTTCGGCTGGACCCTGGACCTCGACTGGTCGGGCATCATCACGGAAGTCAACCCGAAGATCGTCTCCGACGGCTAGTCGCTGTTCAGCCTCTTCTTCAGGATGATGCTGTTCAAGGGCATCCTCCTCAGCAGGGCCGGTCCCGCGCCGAACTA